>DATJDY010000285.1:0-2172 GCA_035497155.1 Luteimonas sp. | reverse complement strand
GTCGTGCAACTCGCCCTGGCGGGTCATCAGGTCCTCGATCATCTTCGCCTGCCCGAGCTTCTTCAGTTCGCCGTCGAACAGCAGCCACGCCGCGGTCAGGCCTTCCACGTTGTTCGAGGAGTAATGGCGCATTTCCTTGAGCTGGTTGACGGTGTCGTTGACGCGATCGAGCGGCGTCTTGGCATGGTCGTCGGACATTGGTGGGTCTCCTTCCGGCGTGGGGTTCCCCCCAAGGCTAGCCGCGGGGGCCGGACGGCGGCGTCACGACTCGGCGCGCCTCGACGCGGCCGCGGCCTGCTGCCTAGAACATCCCGAGCGTGTTCGGCGAATCCTTCGGGATTTCCTGCGCCAGGTCCCAGAGCTCGATGATCTTCCCGTCGGCGATGCGGGCGATGTGGACCACGGCATACTCCGCGCCTGCTCCGGCGCGAACGAGATGCGAGTGCACCGCGACCCGGTCTCCGCCTTCGATCACCTGCTTCACCTCGAACGACTTGTTGGGCTCGGCAGCCGCGCTCTGCTCCATCGCCTCCAGCAGCGATTGGCGATCGCCGGGGAACCACGCGCTGTGGTGGACGAAGGCCGGCGAGACGTAACGTTCGTAGGCTTCCCGCACCTGGCCGCGGGAGCACATCCGGAGGAAGGTAGTGACGATGTCGCGGTTGTCCATGTCCGGCACTCCCTAGAGGATCAACGCTTCGATAATGGTCCCTGGCGCATCATGCTGCCAGGCAATCCCAGGAGGCAGCATGGAACTCGGAATGATCGGCCTTGGCCGCATGGGCGGCAACATGGCGCAGCGGCTGATGCGCGGCGGGCACACGGTGGTCGGCTTCGACCCCGACGCCGAGGCGCGAAAGGCGCTGGAAGGCGACGGCGGCGGCTCGGCGGACTCGCTGCAGGCGCTGGTGGCCGCCCTGCCCGCGCCGCGGATCCTGTGGATGATGGTGCCCGCGGGGAAGATCACCGACGGCACGGTCGACGCGCTGGCCGGGCTGCTGGCGCCGGGCGACGTGGTCATCGACGGCGGCAATTCCAACTACAAGGACACGCTGCGCCGGGCGGAGGCGCTGGCGGGGAAGCAGATCGCCTACGTGGACTGCGGCACCAGCGGCGGCGTCTGGGGCCTGGCCGAGGGATACGCGTTGATGATCGGAGGCGACAAGGCGGTCGTGGACCGGCTGCGGCCGATCTTCGAGGCGCTGGCGCCGGCGAAGGACAAGGGCTGGGGCCACGTCGGACCGGTGGGATCCGGCCACTTCACCAAGATGGTGCACAACGGCATCGAGTACGGGCTGATGCAGGCCTACGCCGAGGGCTTCTCGATCCTGCAGCACAAGCAGGACTTCGCGCTCGACCTGCACCAGGTCGCGGAGATCTGGCGCACCGGCAGCGTGGTGCGGTCGTGGCTGCTGGACCTGACGGCCGATGCGCTGGGCAAGAATCCGACGATGGCCGGCATCGCGCCGTGGGTCGCCGATTCCGGCGAGGGCCGCTGGACGCTGCAGGAGGCGATCGACCTGGACGTGCCGGCGCCGGTGATCGCGCTGTCGCTGATGGCGCGGCTGCGCTCGCGCGACGACGATTCGTTCGCCGACAAGCTGCTGGCGGCGATGCGCAACGAGTTCGGCGGCCACGCGATCAAGCACGAGTAGCGCTACGCGTGGTGCAGCGCGCCGCCCTTGTGCACGGCGACGTGGTCGGTCTTGTCGCTCCTGATCTCGTATTGCGGGTCGTCTTCGCTGCAGTGGCGCGTGTAGCCGTGCCAGTCGAAATCGCGCTTGTGCACCTTCGTGATCGTGCCGCTGACATTGCCGGCTTCGGAATTCCAGCGCACGTGGTCGCCGACCTTGAAGACCTTCTTCTCGTTCATGGCCGCGCGTCCAGCAGCGCCATGGCACGGCGGCAGACTTCGCCGGCGGTGAAGCCGTAGCGCTGCATCACCTCGTCGCCGGGCGCGGAGGCGCCGTAGCGATCGATGCCTAGGACGGCGCCGCGACTGCCGACGTAGCGTTCCCAGCCTTGCGGCACGCCGGCTTCCACGGCCAGGCGGAACGGGACATCCGGCGGCAGCACGCTGTCGCGATATTCCCTGGGTTGCGCATCGAACAGCTCCCAGCTCGGCATGGACACGCAGCGCACGCGCAGGCCGCGTTCGCGCAGGGTGCGCGC
>DATJDY010000284.1:0-10601 GCA_035497155.1 Luteimonas sp. | reverse complement strand
AGACCCTTCACCAGCACGACCTTGGTTTCGCCGCGATCGCATGCGTAGGCGCGCAGCAAGCCCATCCCGGTGCGCGCGGCTGGCTCCGCGCGCGGACGTGCGCGCCAGGATGCCAACGACACCGCCGCGCACAAGCAGAGCACCACGACAGGCACGACGACCGACAGCCGCATGCGTTCCCCGCTCGCCTCGTTGGCCCCGTCCGGAGCCTAGCACCTGCATGCCGTCATGCGCGGCGGCATGCGCCGCACCCCCACGATCGTGGGATGCCGCGCGCTGCGTGGCTGGAGCAGGCTGCCGGCGCCTCATCCCAGGCACCTCCAGGAGAGATCCATGAAGAGTCCCGCAAGGCAACCGCTGTCGGGCAAGGTCATCGTCGCAGCAGCCCTGTTGGCGCTTTGCGCCGCATCGGCGTTCGCGCAACGCAAGCTGCCGGCGCCGGGCGGCATGCAGCACGAGCCTGCCCGCGAGGGTCGCGACGAGGACATGCGTCGGCGCGTGGTGCCCGTCCCGGAGTGCAAGTACGCCGGCGACGAGATCCGCGTGGACTTCAGCACCAACAACGGCTCCTGGACCGCGACCGGTCCGGGGCAGGCGAATCTCGGCGGTCCGACGGCGGTGACCTACGCGTCGTGGACGGGGAACAACGGCTACTGGATCCAGCCGTTCTCCTCGTCGCAGGTCAACTCCGCCGCACTGAGCGGGACGTACACCTACACGCTTGCGTTCAACCTGCCGTGCATGCCCGAGGGTTACGCCAACCTGTCGATCGGCGGCTCGATCGCGGCGGACAACACGTTCCAGGCGAACCTCAACGGGCATCCCATCGCCTCGTGCTCCAGTGGGATGTGCGGCTCGACCACGACGGCGGTGTCCACGCAGCCGTCCTGGTTCCAGCAAGGGCTGAACGTCCTGACGGTCACGGTCGTCAACACGCCGACTTCGTGGAACCCGAAGACCGGGCTGATGACGGGCCTGGGCGCGAAGATGACGTTGAACGTGCAGTGCGGGAAGATGTGCTGCACGGCGCTGCCGCGGCGCTGATCCAGGAAAAGTCCGCGCCGGCAGGGGCTGGCGCGGACCCGTTTTCCATCCGTGGAATCCGCGGCGGGGGCGCTTACGCGACCTTGGCGGCGTAGCCGGAGGCGGTGATCGCCTTCTGCAGCTCGGCGGAGACCTTCAGGTTGCCGGCGATGACCTGGCGGCCACGCGATTCGGCCACGTCCATGCGCGAGAGGTTCGCGCCGCGATAGTCGGTGACGCGCCCGCCGGCTTCGCGCACGAGCAGCACGCCGGCCGCGATGTCCCACGGCTGCAGGCCGGATTCGAAGTAGGCGTCGGCGCGGCCGCAGGCGACGTAGGCGAGATCGAGCGCGGCCGAGCCGGTGCGGCGCACGTCCTCGGCGCCCGCGCCGTCGAGCAGCCCGCGCAGCGTGTCGAGCTGCGGCGCGAGGTTCGCGCGGTCGCGCGGCGGGAAGCCGGTGATCAGCATCGCGCCCGCGAGGTCCTTGCGTTCGCCCACGCGGAAACGGCGCTCGTTGAGCTGCGCGCCCGCGCCACGGGTAGCGGTGAACAGTTCGTTGCGCAGCGGGTCGAAGATCACGCCATGCGTCGGCTCGCCGTTCTCGACCAGCGCGATCGACACGCACCAGTGCGGCCAGGCGTGGAGGTAGTTGCTTGTGCCGTCGAGCGGATCGATGACCCAGGTCGCGCGGCTGCCGGGGCCGCGGCCGGGCTGCATCCCGCCTTCCTCGCCGAGCACCGCGTATTCCGGGTAGGCGCGGCGCAGTTCCTTGACGATCTCCGCTTCGGCCAGGCCGTCGACCTCGCTGGCGTAGTCCATCCGCGCCTTCTCGACGATCTTCAACGCATCGAGCTTGTGCATGTGCCGCAGCAGCACGTTTCCGCCGGCGCGGGCCGCCTTGATCATGACGTTGACGGCGGGCTTGAGCATGCGGAACGACCTCGGGGAGGGGCGGGGGACGGCGGCGGGAAAGAACGCGCCGGCGCGGGGGCCGGGACGCGGAGTTTAACATTGCCGCCATGGACACTTCCCCGACGCCGCCGTCATCGCCGCAGGACATGCCCGTCTTCGACGCCGCCGCGCGCATCCGCATCGTGCTGGTCGGCACCCAGCACCCCGGCAACATCGGCTCGGCGGCGCGGGCGATGAAGACGATGGGGCTGTCGCGCCTGGCCCTCGTCGCCCCGGAGCGCTATCCCGACCGCGAAGCCGACGCCCTCGCGGCCGGCGCCCGCGACGTGCTGGAGGCCGCGACGCTGCATGCCACGCTCGCCGAAGCGATTGCCGATTGCCGCCTGGTGCTGGGCTGCACCGCCCGCAGCCGCCGGGTGCCGCTGCCGGAGCAGGTGCCGCGCGATGCCGCCGCCACGGCGCTGGCGGAGGCCGCCGCCGGCACCGAGGTCGCCCTGGTGTTCGGCCGCGAGCGCACCGGCCTGGAGAACGAGGAATTGCAGCTCTGCCACGGCGCGGTGCATATCCCTTCCGACCCCGGATACGGTTCGCTGAACCTGGCCGCGGCGGTGCAGGTGCTGGCCTACGAGCTGCGCATGGCGTGGCTGGCCGGCCAGGGTCCCGGAGCAGCCGCGCCGGCCCCCATGGCGGTCGCGGCGCCGGTCGCGTTCCCCGCCGGGCAGGACCGCGACCCGCCGGCCTCGCACGCCGAGATGGAGGGGCTCTTCGCCCAGCTCGCCGAGACCCTGGACGACATCGACTTCCACAAGGGCCGCGCCCCGGCGTCGGCGATGCGCAAGCTGCGCCGGCTGTTCCTGCGTGCCCGGCCGGACGCGCGCGAGGTGCGGCTCCTGCGCGGAGTCCTCGCCGACGCGCAGCGGATGGCCCGGCTGGCCGGGGGCGCGGGCGAGCAGGGCGGCGACGACTAGGCCGGCAGGTGTCGGCGTCGCGGCATTTCCAGTAGGCTGCGGGCTGCAGTACCAGGGGGAATCTCGAGCCGTGCGCCTACTGCCGCGCCTGACGTCGCCGCACCTGTTGTCGTGCCTGATTGGCCTGGCCGCGGCCCTGCTGCCGGCCATGCCGGTGCGCGCGGGCGAGCCGCACGTGCTGGTCCTGGGACGCATCAGCGACGACCCGAAGGCGCACTACGAGCAATTGCGCCCGCTGCTCGACTACGTCGTGCCGCGCATGGCCGACGTCGGGATCACCGAAGGCCGGATCCTGATGGCGCGCGACACGCAGCAGATGAGCAGCTACCTGCGCCGCGGCCGCGTCGACTGGGTCACCGAGACCTCCGCCAACGCGATGCGCCTGCAGGAACGCGCCGGCGCGAAGCCGCTGCTGCTCACCGAGCGCGACGGCGCCGGCACGTACCGCAGCCTGGTGTTCGTGCGCCGCGACAGCGGCATCGCCTCGCTCGACGACTTGCGCGGCCACAGCATCGCCTTCCAGAACACCTCGTCCACGAGCGCGTACATCGTGCCGGCGCTGCAGCTGCTCCGGCACGGCCTGCCGCTGCAGATCCTGCTGTCGCCGATGGACCGGCCGGTGCCGGGCTCCGTCGGCTACGTCTTCGCGCGCTCGGAACTGAACATCGCGACCTGGGTCCACAAGCACCTCGTGGACGCCGGCACCATCAGCAACCTCGACTGGGACAACCCGCGCCGCATCCCGCCGACCTACCGCGACGATTTCCGCGTGGTGGCCGAAAGCGGCCCGTATCCGCGCGCGCTGGAGATGGTGCGCGGCGACCTCGACCCGCGCGTGCGCGAACGCCTGCGCCAGGTCCTCGAGGAGGCGGGCAACGATCCGGACGCGCGCGAGGCGCTGCTGCAGTTCTTCGGCACGACGCGGTTCCTGCCGATCGACGCGGCCACGGACGCCTCGCTGCGCGAACTGGGCGAAGGCGTGGCGCGCGTGCGCAAGGAAGTCGAGTGAACCTGCGCTGGCGCCCACGCGGCCTGCACGCGAAGTTCGCGGTGCTGGCCGGCGCGATGCTGCTGCTGATGCTGGCGGTGGTCGCGCTGCTGCTGCAGCGCCAGGGCGCCATGCAGGCCGACGTTGCGCGGCAGAGCCGCGACGCGATGCACCAGCTGCTGTTCGATCGGCTGCGCGAGCACGGACAGGCGCAAGCCGCGCAGGTCGCCGACGCGCTGGTGAACCCGCTGTACTACTTCGACCTCGACCAGATCGGCGTCATCGCCCGCAACATACTGCGCCAGCCGGACGTGGGCTACGTGCTGGTGTACGACGACGACGGCGACATCATCCATGACGGTTCCGGCGACATCCCGACCTACGGCCAGGCGATGCGCGATCCGCTCGCCTACGAAGCGGTGTCGGCGCCGGGCGTGCATGCGCAGTGGACCGACCGCGTGCTCGAGGTGTCGAGCCCGATCAAGGTCGGCGACGAGCGCCTGGGCGGCGTGCGCATCGGCTATTCGCTCGATGGCGTCCGCGCCGACGAGATGCGCGCCTCGACGGAACTCGGCCGCCGGATCGGCGCGATCGGCACGCGCCACCTGTGGTGGATCGGGTTCGCGCTGCTCGGCCTGGTCGCGCTCGGCGCGGCGGCGAGCTACGCGCTGCAGCGCGTGCTGGTGCGGCCGATCCGCGAACTGGCGGACGCGGCGCGCGAGATCGAGGCCGGCAACTTCGAGGCTTCGGTGGCGCCGGGGCCGCGCAACGACGAGGTGGGCGACCTGATGCGCGCATTCGGGCGCATGGGCGACAGCATCGCGCGCCACGACCGCGAGATCCGGCGCATGGCCTACACCGATGCGCTGACCGGCCTCGCCAACCGGCTCGCGTTCCGCGAAAGCCTGGACCAGCGCCTGATGCAGGCGCGCGGCGCCGGGCGCGAGATGGCGCTCCTGTTCGCCGACATCGACGACTTCAAGCGCGTCAACGACACGCTCGGCCACGACGCGGGCGACGAGGTGCTGGTGCAGTTCTCCAATCGCATCCGGCTCGCCGTCGAACGCCATGGCGGTGCGGGCGACGGCAGCGAACCGCTGCTCGCGCGCTTCGGCGGCGACGAATTCGTCATCCTCCTGCAGGGCGGGGGCGAGGGCCGCGACGTGCGCATCCCCGCCGAAGCGCTGGCCGAAACCCTGGTCGCCGAGCTGGCGCGGCCGATCGTCGTCGAGGGCCGCCAGGTGTTCCTCGGCACTTCGATCGGCATCACCCTGTTCCCGGACGACGCCGCCGGTGCCACGGCGCTGATGAAGAACGGCGACATCGCGATGTACCAGGCCAAGGTCGCGGGCAAGAACTGCTATCGCTTCTACAGCCGCGCGATGGACCAGGCGGTGGAACGCCGCGTGCGCCTGGAGCAGGACCTGCGCGGCGCGTGGGGCCGCGGCGAGCTGAGCCTCGCGTACCAGCCGATCTACCGGCTGGGCGATGGCTTCCTCGTCGGCGCCGAGGCGCTGCTGCGCTGGAACCATCCGGAGCAGGGCAACATCGCGCCATCGGTGTTCATCGACGTCGCCGAGCAGAGCGGCCTGATCGAGAGCATCGGACCCGAGGTGCTGCGCACCGCCTGCGCCGACGCGATGCGCTGGCACCGCGACAATCCGCGTGCCGAGGGCCTGTTCGTGTCGGTGAACGTGTCGCCGCGCCAGCTGCGCAGCGGCGAGCTGCCGCAGCAGGTGGCCAGCACCCTGCGCGATACCGGGCTGTTGCCCTCGCAACTGCACATCGAACTCACCGAGACCGCGGTGCTCGGCGACGAGGTGCATGTCAGCGCTTTGCTGCAACGCCTCCGCAGCACCGGCGTGAAGGTGTGGCTGGACGACTTCGGCACCGGCTTCTCCGGGCTCAGCCACCTGCGGCGCGTGCCGGCCGACGGCGTCAAGATCGATCGCAGCTTCATTTCCGACATGCTGCGCGACCCCGACGACCTGGCCCTGACCACGGCGATCATCGCGATGGCGCACTCGCTGGGCATCACCGTCGTGGCCGAGGGCGTCGAGAAGGAAGGCCAGTACGAGATCCTGCGCGAGCGCGGCTGCGACCTCGCCCAGGGCTTCTGGATCGGCAAGCCGATGGACGCCCGCGAGTTCGAATCCCTGCTGGCCTAGCCCCGCCGGACGCGAGGCGGGAGGCTCCGGGCACCTGTTCAGGTGTTTTCGGGTAGACTTCCGCCTGTCCTGTGCACGGCTGATCCGTTTTCCTGGTAAGCCTGCCGCCCGGCCGGACCTGCTTTCAGGAGCATTTCCGGCTTCCGCGGCCTTCTCCCCGCACGCCTTTCGTCGCGCAGGCACGACCCGGAGCATCCGGCGTCGTCCAACAAGATCGCTCGCAGCGCGGTTCAAGGAACGCTCCGGGTAGGCCCGCCATCGCGCGGGTCGTTAGGGAGTTCCATTGCCATGACGTTCGAAACCCTCGGGCTTTCGCCCGCGTTGCTGCGCGCGCTTGTCGAAAACAAGTACACCGCCCCCACCCCGATCCAGGCGCAGGCGATCCCGCTGGCCCTGGCCGGCCATGACCTGCTGGGCGGCGCCCAGACCGGTACCGGCAAGACGGCGGCCTTCGGCCTGCCGCTGCTGCAGCGCCTGTCGAAGCAGACGCCCGCCAAGGGCCCGCGCAAGCCGCGCGCCCTGGTGCTGGTGCCGACCCGCGAACTCGCGGTCCAGGTCGCCGACAGCATCAAGACCTTCAACCGCCACCTGCACCTCAACGTGACCACCATCTACGGTGGCGCCGGCATGGGCCCGCAGGTCGACAACCTGCGTCGCGGCGCCGACATCCTCGTCGCCACGCCCGGCCGACTGATCGACCACATGGAGCGCGGCAGCGTGAAGCTCGACGCCATCGAAGTGCTGGTGCTCGACGAAGCCGACCGGATGCTCGACATGGGCTTCCTGCCGGCGATCAAGCGCGTCCTCCAGCGCCTGCCCGCGGAGCGGCAGACGCTGCTGTTCTCGGCCACGTTCGAGCCGCGCATCAAGGCGCTCGCGCTGGAGTTCATGCGCAACCCGAAGCAGGTGCAGGTCGCGGCGCAGAACACCATCGCCGAGACGATCGTGCATCGCGTGCACCCGGTCGACAATTCGCGCAAGCGCGCCCTGCTGATCGACATCCTCAGCAAGCGCCATACCGACCAGGTCCTGGTGTTCGGCAAGACCAAGCACGGCTGCAACCGTTTGGCCGAGCAGCTGGGCGAAGCCGGCCTGAAGGCCGTCGCGATCCACGGCAACAAGAGCCAGGCGCAGCGCCAGAAGGCGCTCGACCAGTTCAAGGCCGGCCGCGCGCGCGTGCTCGTGGCCACCGACGTCGCCGCGCGCGGGCTCGACATCCCCGACCTGCCGCTGGTGATCAACCACGACCTGCCGATGGTCGCGGAGGACTACATCCACCGCATCGGTCGCACCGGCCGCAACGGCGCGACGGGCGAGGCACTGTCCCTGGTCTCGCCGGAAGAGGGTGGCCTGCTGAACCAGATCCAGCGCATGCTCAAGGTCGACCTGCAGATGGACGTGGTCGAAGGCTACGCGCCGAGCAAGCCGATCCGCCTCGACACGCCGATCCCGAAGAACGGCGGTGGCGGCCAGCGCCAGGGCCAGCGCCCGGCCGGTCGTCCCGCGCATCGCCCGCACGGCAAGCCGGCCGCGCGCAGCGGCCATGCCGGCCCCAAGCAGCGTTCGAACGGGCAGGGCGCGCGTCGCACCAGTCGCGCCTGATCCGTTTCCGGATTCCGTGCATCGAAGAGGGCCGGCATTGCCGGCCTTTTTTTCGTCGCTCAATCCTGCTGCTGCAGCCGCGCGAGCAACCATTTGAGCGCGGCGATGCCGAGCAGCAGGAAGCCGACGGGAACCAGCACCACCATCAGCAGCCCGAGGCCGATCGGATTCCCGTTCGCGGGACCCAGCCAGGTGTAGAGCAGGATCGGCAGCGCGCCGATCGCAAGCAGCACGAAGCCCGCCTTCGCGAAGGCGGCGGCGGTCCAGCGCTTCAGCAACCCGCGTTCGAAACCGGCCATCGCGGCGGCGTGCCTACTGCATCGCCGCGGCGTGGTCGCGCATCGCGTGCGCGCGCTCGTGGCCGAGGTAGGCGTGGATCCACCCGCGCGCGAGGTACAGCAGCGGGATCAGCGCGATCGCCGCGCCCATCTTGTAGATGTAGTTGAGCGTGCCGACCGCCAGGAACAGCGACATCGACCAGTGCTGCGGCCCGATGACGAAGGCGATGTACAGCACCACGAAGCTGTCGATCACCTGCGAGACCGCGGTCGAGCCGGTCGCGCGCAACCACGCGTGGCGATCGCCGGTGTGCTTGCGGATGCGATGGAAGACGTGCACGTCCACCAGCTGCCCGATCAGGAAGGCGACCAGCGAGCCCCCGATGATCCACATGCCCTGGCCGAAGATCGCGGCGAACGCGGCCTGGTAGTCGGGCACGCCCTGGTCCTTCGCCACGCCGACCCACCAGGACGCGGGCGCAAGGTGGATCGCGGCATACGCGAACGCGAACGCGTACAGGATCAGCCCGGCGGCCAGCCAGCTGATGAAGCGCACGCCGCGCTTGCCGTAATACTCGTTGACCGTGTCGGTCATGATGAACACGATCGGCCACAGCAGCGTGCCGGCGGTGAAGTTGAGCGAGCCGGTCTGGCCGAACAGGTTCCATTCCAGCGGGCGGATGCCGAGCGTGTCCTCGAGCGCAAAGATCTTGACGCCGATGAACTCGGCGATCACCGCGTTGATGCAGAAGAACGCGGCGAGGAAGACGAACAGGCGCGTGGAACGGTCGGAAAGCGGCGAAGCGTCGGCGCCGGCCACGGCGCTCACGCTGCGGGTCCCTGCGCACCGCCGCCCCTGGCGGCATTCGGGGGCGTGAACGGGATCGTGTCGGGCGCGACCGCGCCGCCGCTGATGATGAAGCTCATCGCCTGGTCCACCGTCCAGTCGGTCGGCGTGACTTTCTCGATCGGCACGATTTCCAGGTAACCCGACGTCGGGTTCGGCGTGGTCGGCACGTACACCGCGGCGAGTTCGCGGCCGGTGACCTGGTCGCGGATGACGCGCGTGACGAAGCCGACCGACTTCATCTGGTCGTGCGGGAAGTCGATGAGCACGACGCGCTGCGTGCCGTCGGGTTGCGTCTGCAGGATGTCGAGCAGCTTGCGCGCGCTGCCGTAGATCGTGCTCGCCAGCGGCACGCGCGCCACGAGCGCTTCGAACCAGCGCAGCATCCGCTGCCCGAACACGCGGCGCGCCAGCCAGCCCGCCAGCAGGATCACCACGACCGTCGCCACCAGCGCGATGGCGGTACCGACCCAGGGGTCCTCCAGCCAGGCGAGCGTGCGCGGATCGAGCGCCGCCAGCGAATCCAGCGTCGGGTCGACGACGGGGCGGCTGAGGTCGGACAGCAGGCCGAAGACGAACTTGACCACGACCCAGGTCAGCCAGATCGGCAGCAGCGTCAGCAGGCCGGTGAGGAACAGGCGCTGGAGGCGCTGTCCCAGGGAGGGGGTGATCGGTGGCATGGCGGCGATTGTAGGGGACGTCCGTGGCCGCGTGGTGCGGCGATGTGGAATCGAACGCGGGACAGGGCCGCCGCCGGCCGCCGGTCAGTCCTTCGGGCGCTTGCGGCGCACGTACAGCTGCTTGCGGACCATCGCCACCACGTCGCCGGCGACATCGCGCACCGGCGCGTCGAACCAGCGCAGCACCTTGTCGCCGCCGGCCGCGGCGGCGCGCAGTTCCTCCAGCGTCGCGTCGTCGAGCGCGAACTCCGCGTGCACGGGGCCGCGGCCGGGCTTCTCGAAGTCGATCGTCGCCGCCTTGTCCCAGACGATGTAGCCGTCGCCCAGGGCGTGCAGCACCATCAGCATCCAGAACGGATCGGTCATCGCGAACAGCGAGCCGCCGAAATGCGTGCCGACGTAGTTGCGGTTCCACGGGCGCATGCGCAACTCCACGCGTGCGCTGCGGAAGTCGTCGCCGATCGCGGCGACGTGGATGCCGGTGAACAGGAACGGCGGCCACAGGTTGAGGACATGGCGCAGCGTGCGCGCGGAAACGGTGCGCATCGGCGTGCTCGCGCGACCGGCCGTCAGGCCAGCAGCAGCGACGACATCCGGCGCCGGTAGCGGCCGACCAGGTCCTCGTCGTCCACCACGCGGAACGCATCGATCAGCGCCTTGCGCGGCAGGCCGTCCTGGAAGTTGCGGTCGCGGCGCAGCATCTCGAGGAACTGCTCGAGGCCAGCCTCGGCGTCGCCGGAGACGATGCCGCGCGCGCCGAGGAGGTGGCGCGCGCGCAGGTCGGCGGGGTCCGACGCGATGGCGGCTTCGAGCACTTCGCGCGGGGGAGCGTCCTCGAGCAGCGCGGCAAAACCCAGCCGCGCGCGTGCGCGCACGGCGCGGTCGTCGGTGGCGAGGTTCGCGGGCAGCGCGTCGAGCAGCTTTTCCACTTCGCGTGCGCCGCCGGTGGCGAGCAGGGCGAGCGCGAGGTCGAGCTTGAGCGCGTCGTTGTCGGGTTCGGCCTCGACGGCCTTGCGCAGGCGCATCACTTCCGCGTGCGGATCCAGCGGCGCCGGCGGCTCGGCGCCCGCGTCGCCCGCCCCGTCATCCGCATCCGCGGCCGCCGGCTCGATGCCGTGGTGCTTCAGGAATTCG
>DATJDY010000283.1:0-2844 GCA_035497155.1 Luteimonas sp. | reverse complement strand
TGACAGTCTTTATCCGCACGACATCTGCATATCGTTCTGTTAACGAGACGCTGCCATCTGGTTTGAACGATTAGCATGCATCCGTAGAGACTGCTAAAATGCCGACCATGACTGATATCACTGCTTCCAACGCCCTTGTATCCAACAGCCTGCCGGTTCCCAGTGCACTGGGATCGCTGGATGCCTACATCGGTGCGGTCCATCGCATCCCGGTGCTCAGTGTCGAGGACGAGCAGGCGCTCGCGCGCCGCTTCCTTGGCGAGGAAGACCTCAACGCCGCCCGCGAGCTGGTCCATTCCCACCTGCGCTTCGTGGTCCACGTGGCCCGCGGCTACAACGGCTACGGCCTGCCGCTGGGCGACCTGATCCAGGAAGGCAACATCGGCCTGATGAAGGCGGTCAAGCGCTTCGACCCCGACCAGGGCGTGCGCCTGGTCAGCTTCGCGGTGCACTGGATCCGCGCCGAGATGCACGAGTTCATCCTCAAGAACTGGCGCATCGTGAAGGTCGCCACCACCAAGGCGCAGCGCAAGCTGTTCTTCAACCTGCGCAAGAGCAAGACCCGCCTGGGCTGGCTCAACGCCGACGAGGTGCGCGCGGTGGCGCAGGACCTCAACGTGTCCGAGCGCGAGGTGCTGGAGATGGAGTCGCGCCTGTCCGGCCGCGACATCGGCTTCGACGCGCCCGCCGACGAGGACAACGAGCACGCGCCGCCGGCGCCGGCCGCCTACCTCATGGCGCAGGAAGAGGATCCGTCCGAAGCCTACGAGCGCGCCGACAGCGAAGCCGACCAGCTCGATTTGCTGCGCGAGGGCCTTGCGCGCCTCGACGCGCGCTCGCGCGACATCGTCAAGCGCCGCTGGCTCGAGCCCGACAGCAAGGTCACGCTGCAGGAGCTGGCCGACGAATACGGCGTCAGCGCCGAGCGCATCCGCCAGGTCGAGGCCAACGCGCTGAAGAAGATGAAGGCGCTGTTCGCGGCCTGACGCGGTGCGACGTGCGATGCCAGAGGCCCGGGCGACCGGGCCTTTCGCTTTTTGGCGATAGACTGGCGCCAGTCGGGGAGGGGGCATGGACACGAGCTTGCGCATCGCATTGCTGATCGACGCCGACAACGCGCCGGCATCGAAGATCGACCTCGTGATGAACGAGCTCTCGCGCCACGGGATCGCGAACGTCCGTCGTGCCTACGGCAACTGGAAGAGCGATCGGCTCAAGGGCTGGGAAGCGGTCCTGCATCCGCAGGCCATCCAGCCGATGCAGCAGTTCGCCTACAGCACGGGCAAGAACGCTTCCGATATGGCGATGGTGGTCGACGCCATGGACCTCTTGCACAGCGGGAGGTTCGACGCGTTCGCGATCGTCTCGAGCGACGCGGACTTCACGCCGCTGGTGATGCGACTGCGCAGCCAGAACATGCGCGTCTTCGGTTTCGGCACGAAGCAGGCGCCGTTGCCTTTCGTCAATGCCTGCTCGACCTTCCTCTACCTGGACAGCCCACCCGCGGCCGACAACGGGCCGTCGGACCAGCAGGCGACCGCCAGGCCACGGACGACGATGGAATTGCGCCAGGACACGGCGCTGGTCAACCTCTTGCGCGGTGCCGTCGAGTCCGCGACCGGCGACGACGGATGGGCCCACCTCGGCACCGTGGGCCAGTACATCGCGAACAAGTCCTCGTTCGAATCCCGGAACTACGGCTACCCCAACCTCAGCAGCCTGCTCGAAGCCAGCGAGCTGTTCGAGCTGCGCAAGACGGGGCAGATCATCCATGTCCGCGCGAAGGCGGCGAAGGCCGCCAGGGCGAAGAAGAACGCGCGCGCGCCCTAGCCTTCATCGCGGCCGAGGATGATCCGCGCGGAACGCTGGTAGGTCCAGTACGACCACGTCCAGTCGAGCAGCACTGCGATGCGGTTGCGGAACCCGATCAGGAAGAACACGTGCGCGAGCAGCCAGAACCACCACGCCGGCGCACCGGCTAGTCGCACGGGGCCGAGGTCGACGACCGCGGCCATCCGGCCGATGGTGGCGAGGTTGCCGTAGTCGCGATAACGGAACGGCTGCGCCGCGCGCCCGGCGAGATGCGCGCGGATCGCGCCCGCGGCGTGCCGCCCCATCTGCTTGGCGGCCGGCGCGACGCCCGGCACGGGCCGCCCGTCCGTGCGCGCGAGCGAGGCCAGGTCGCCGGCGACGAACACACCGGGGCGGCCCGGCACCGAAAGATCGGGCGCGACCTGCACGCGGCCGGCGCGATCGAGCGGCGCACCGAGCATGCGTCCCAGCGGCGATGCGGCGACGCCCGCGGCCCACAGCACCGTGCGCGCCTCGATGCGTTCGCCGGCGCATTGCACGCCGGTCGCGTCGATCGCCTGCACCGCGCCGCCGGTGCGCACTTCCACGCCGAGCCGTTCGAGATGGCGCTTCGCGCGCGCCGACAGCGCCGGCGGGAATGTGGACAGCACGCGCGGCCCGGCTTCCAGCAGCAGCACGCGCGCCGAGCGCGGGTCGATGCGGCGGAACTCGCTCTTGAGCGTGTGCCGCGCGATCTCCGCGAGCGTGCCGGCGAGTTCGACACCGGTCGGGCCGCCGCCGACGATCGCGAACGTGAGCAGCGCGCGCCGCGCTTCGGGATCGGTCTCGGCCTCGGCGCGTTCGAATGCCGACAGGATCCGGCGGCGGATGTGCAGCGCATCGTCGAGCGTCTTCAGCCCCGGCGCATGCGGCGCCCACTCGTCGTGCCCGAAATACGCATGGGTCGCGCCGCTGGCGAGCAGCAGCGCGTCGTAATCGAGGGCGCTGCCGTCTTCCAGGCGCAGCCGCCGCGCATCGGCGTCGATCGCGACG
>DATJDY010000282.1:0-1883 GCA_035497155.1 Luteimonas sp. | reverse complement strand
CGCGAGCCGGCCGACAACGATGGCGAGATGATCGGCAACTGGGTGCTGCCCGGCATGCCGAACCTGCACTCGCATGCGTTCCAGCGCGCGATGGCTGGCCTGGCCGAACGCAAGGGCAGGACCGACGACAGCTTCTGGAGCTGGCGCGAGACGATGTACGCGTTTGCCGCCACGATCGGTCCGGACGAGCTGCAGGCGATCGCCGCCCAGCTCTACGTCGAGATGCTCAAGGCCGGCTACACCCGCGTCTGCGAATTCCACTACCTGCATCATCAGCCGGACGGCACGCCGTACGCGCAGCCGGAAGCGATGTCGCTGGCGCTCGTCGAGGCCGCACGCGAGGCGGGCATCGGCCTGACCCTGCTGCCGGTGCTGTACATCAGCGGCGGTTTCGACGGCCGTGCACTCAGCGCGCGCCAGCGCCGCTTCGGCCATGCCGTCGACGCCTACCTGCGTCTGCTGGAAACGCTGCGCCGGCAGGAGAGCGAAGACATTTGCGTCGGCATCGCCCTGCATTCGCTGCGCGCGGTGCCGGAGCCGGCACTGCGCGAGGTGCTGGGCAGCCAGCTTGCGGGTACCGGCCCGATCCACATCCACATCGCCGAGCAGATCGGCGAAGTGCAGGACTGCCTGGCCACCCGCGGCGCGCGGCCGGTGGAGTGGCTGTTCGACCATGCCGACGTCGATGCCCGCTGGTGCCTGGTCCACGCGACCCACCTCACCGCGGCGGAAACGGCGCAGCTCGCACGCAGCGATGCCGTGGCCGGGCTGTGTCCCACCACCGAGGCGAACCTGGGCGACGGCCTGTTCCCGCTGGCCGAATACCTGGATGCGGGCGGCGCGCTCGGCATCGGCTCGGACTCGCACATCTCGATCTCGCCGGTGGAGGAACTGCGCTGGCTGGAATACGGCCAGCGCCTTTCGACCCGCCACCGCAACATCGCCGCACGGCATGAGGGCGACAGCGTGGGCGAGACCCTGTGGCGCGCTGCCTTGCGCGGCGGTGCCCAGGCTTCAGGGCAACCGCTCGGCGAGCCGCGCGATGGCGCGCGTGCCGACCTGATCGTGCTGGATGAAAACTCGCCGCTGCTCGCCGCGCGCGATGCCCGGTCGGTGCTGGACAGCTTCCTGTTCGCCGGCAACACGCCGCTGGTGCGCGACGTGATGTGCGGCGGTGAATGGGTGGTGCGCGATTTTCGCCATCGTGACGAGGAGCGCATTGCGATGCGCTACCGCACCGCCGTCAAGGCGATCGGAGTTGCCCAAGATCACCAAACGATGCCCCCGACGCCGTTAGCCTGAATTCCGTCGCCGCCCCAGGGCGGCTCTCGAGCGGAGCGCACGCATGGCCCTGGCCGTACCGTTGCCTGCCACGGAGCCGGTATTCCGCGCCCGCGGTCTCACCAAGACCTACCGCATGGGCGAGGTCGAGGTGCCGGCGCTGCGCGGGGTGGACCTGGACCTGTACCGCGGCGAGTTCGTGGTGCTGCTGGGCCCCTCGGGCAGCGGCAAGTCGACCCTGCTGAACATCCTGGGCGGGCTCGACGTGCCCACCGCCGGCGAGGTCTGGTACGAGGGCCATCACCTCACCGGCGCCAGCGAGCGCGAGCTCACCCTGTTCCGCCGCGAGCACGTCGGCTTCGTGTTCCAGTTCTACAACCTGATCCCGAGCCTCACGGTGCGCGAGAACGTGGCCCTCGTCACCGACATCGTCGAGCATCCGATGCCCGCCGACGAGGCCATCGACCGCGTCGGCCTGACGCCGCGGCGCGACCACTTCCCGGCGCAGCTGTCGGGCGGCGAGCAGCAGCGCGTGGCGATCGCGCGCGCCATCGTCAAGCGCCCCGAGGTGCTGCTGTGCGACGAGCCGACCGGCGCGCTCG
>DATJDY010000281.1:0-5480 GCA_035497155.1 Luteimonas sp. | reverse complement strand
TGCCGGGCCAGTTCGTCGACGTCGAGATCCTCGGCAGCGACGAGCACGACCTCTACGGCGAAACTTCGCGGTAAGAGCTGCGTCGCTTCTGGGCTGGGCGCCGCGAATGCGTGTGTGTGGTCCGCCGCGTCGGTCAGGCGTCCGTGCGTGACTCCGCGGGCGCGGCCATCCATGGCCGCTCGGCCCACACACACGCATTCGCGCCGCCCCCACCGAGCGCGCATCCCCGCTTCGTGGGGAAGGCCCCTCGGGATTCCACCGCCCAGCCCCGGAGCCGCTCTCCCGGCATCCCGACGCGGTAGGATCGGCGCCATGGCGACGGACGGCGACGGCCGGGACTTCGAGTGGCGCACGGTGCTGCGGCATCGGGCGCCGCTGCGCTGGATGCACTGGATCAACGTCCTGTGCCTGTTCGTCCTCGTCGGCAGCGGCCTGCAGGTCCTCAATGCCCACCCGGCGCTGTACTGGGGACAGGTGTCCGACTTCGCGCACCCGCTGGTGGCCTTCCGCGACGGCATTCCCGGCTGGATGACGATCCCCGGCTATCGATCGCTGGCGATGGGGCGGCGCTGGCACTTCTTCTTCGCGTGGCTGTGGGTGATCAATGGCGCGTGCTACCTGGCCTGGTCGTTGGCCAGCCGGCACCTGCGCGACGAGCTGGCGATGCGGCGCCGCGACTGGCGCGGCATCGCGCGTTTGATCGGCGACCACCTGCGCTTCCGCCACCCCGTCGGCGAGGACGCGCTGCGCTACAACCCGCTGCAGAAGCTCGCTTATCTCGGCGTGGTGTTCGTGCTGGCGCCGCTGGCGATCCTGACCGGGCTGTCGATGTCGCCGCAGATGGACAGCCTGCTCGGCCCGTGGCTGCAGTTCATCGACGGGCGGCAGTCGGCGCGCGCGCTGCATTTCGCGGCGATGGCGCTGTTCGTGCTGTTCTTCGTGGTCCACGTGCTGATGGTCGTGTACGCGGGGCCGCTGAACCACCTGCGTTCCATGCTGACGGGGCGCTTTCGCGTGCGCTGGCCGCGCGCGGGCGGTGCGATGGGGGAGGGCGGCGATGACTGACCTGCTGGTGTCGCGTCGACGGCTGTTGCACGGTCTCGTGGCCGGCGCGGGCGCCGGCCTGCTGTCGGGCTGCGATGCGCTGTCGCGCAAGCCGCGCACGGTATCGGTGCTGTCCGCCGCGGAGCCGCTGTCGATGCGCGTGCAGCGAGCGCTCACCGGCAACCGGCTCGCCGCCGAATTCCCGGAATCGCTCGTCTCGCCGGTGTTCCGCCCGAACGGATCGACCAATCCGCGAACGCCGGAATACCTCGCGTTGAAGGCGCAGGGATTCGCCGGCTACAGGCTGCGCGTGGACGGGCTGGTGCGGCGGCCGCTCGAATTCTCGCTCGATGCCTTGCGCGCGCTCCCGCAGCGCACCCAGGTGACGCGCCACGATTGCGTGGAAGGCTGGAGCGTGATCGGCAAATGGCAGGGCGTGCCGCTGGCGCACCTGCTCGACCTCGCCGGGCTGCGTCCAGGCGCGCGCTACGTCGTGTTCGATTGCCTCGACGACATGGCCGGCGACGGCTCGCGCTACTACGAAAGCATCGACCTCGAGGACGCGTACCACCCGCAGACCATCGCGGCCCACCGCCTCAACGACGCGCCGCTGCCGGTCGCGAATGGCGCGCCGGTGCGGATGCGCATCGAGCGCAAGCTCGGCTACAAGCACGCCAAGTACGTTCACGCCATCCGCATCGTCGACAGCTACGCTGGCATCGACGGCGGCAAGGGTGGCTTCTGGGAGGACCGGAAGTACGACTGGTACGCCGGCATCTGACGGCAGTCATGAACATGCGCCCCACGGCGCGCGGAGGAGAAGGAATGCGCAAGCTCGGCTGGTTCACCCGCATCGCGAAGGCGGCATCGCGATTCACCGGCCGGCCGCTGTGTTTCGCGCTCGCGGTGGGGGTGGTGCTGCTGTGGGGGATCACCGGCCCGCTGTTCAAGTTCAGCAACACCTGGCAATTGGTGATCAACACCGGCACGACGATCGTCACCTTCCTCATGGTGTTCCTGATCCAGGCCAGCCAGAACCGCGACACGCAGGCGCTGCAGATCAAGCTCGACGAACTGATCCGGGCCACGGAAGGCGCGCACAACAAGCTGCTGGACCTGGAGGAACTCGAGGAAGCCGACCTGGTGGATTTCCAGGCGCGGTACGAGGCGCTGGCGAAGGCCGCGCGCGAGTGCGCGCCGCAGGACGCGGGCGAGAAGGGCATCCCCGAGATCGACCTCGACGACGAAGGCGGGAATCAGGCCGCGTCGTAATCCACGGCCACGATGGCGAAGCGCGCCGCGCCCGCGGGCAATTCGGCCTCGAACTCGTCGTCGATGCGCTTGCCGAGCATCGCCCGCGCCAGCGGCGAGTCGATGCTGATGTACCCGAGCGTGGCGTCGGTCTCGTCTGGGCCCACGATGCGATGGCGCGCGATGTCGCCGGTATCGATTCGCTCGACTTCGACGATCGCGCCGAAGTACACCGCTTCGCGATCGGTCGGCGCCGTGTCCACCACGCGCAGCGCCTCCAGCCGCTTGCCGAGGTAACGCACGCGCCGATCGATCTCGCCGAGCTGCTTCTTGCGGTAAATGTATTCGGCGTTCTCGGAACGATCGCCCTCGGCTGCCGCCGCGGCGAGCGCGCGCACCACCTCGGGGCGGCGCACGCGCCAGAGTTCGTCGAGTTCCGCCTTCAATCGCGCATGGCCCTGCGCCGTGACCAGCGCGGTGGACTGCGCCGCGGGCGGGCGCCAGCGACCCATCGCTTCAGGCGTCTTTCTTCAGGCGATCGGGCAGGCCGGCGGGCAGGCGCTGGCCTTCGCCGTCGAGCACGCGCAAGCCGTCGCCGTCGACCTCGTAGAACTTGTCGGCGGCGTCCTTGCTGCCGGGATCGAGGCGGATGCGCTTGCCGTCTTCCTCCAGCGACCAGCTGCCCTCCACGACGTTCGCGGTGCCCGGCCGTTCGCGGTAGGTATCGGTGAGCACGAAACCGCCGTCGGCCGTGAGCACCAGCGTCTCGTCGATGCCGGGGCAATCGGCGCAGGGCAGGGTGCCGGAATATGTGCCGGTCAGTGCGCGCGCGTCGGCAGTGGCGCCGGTCGGTTGCACCCCGGGCTGCGCCATGGTCGTACCGGTGCCGCTTTCAATGGCTGCGACCGGTGGCTGCGCCGCAGCGGGCGTCACGGCGGGCGCCGCGGGTTCCGGCGACTGTGCGGGCCGCGAGCAGGCGCTGCCAAGCAGCGCGATGCCGAGCAGCAGGAAAGGCGCGGCGGTGGCAGGCGTGCGTAACGGATTGCGTTCCATCGTGTTGTTCTCCCTTGGCTGGATCATGGGGTTGCCGGCGGACGCCGACCTCCGGACTCCCGTCAGCGCCGTCCGCCGAGCATGCCGCCCAGCACGCCGCGCAGGATCTGGCGGCCGACCTGGCTGCCGACGGTGCGCGCGGCCTCCTTGGCCATCGTCTCGACCATGCCCTGTCGCCGGCGCGTGCCGAACAGCGCGTCCTTGACGGCCTGGCCGAAACCACCGCCGCTTTCGGCGTCCGTTCCGGCACCGCGGCTGTCGCCGCGCGCATCGCCGGCGCCGCCGGGCAATGCATCGCCCCGCGCGGGCGGGGCGTCGTTGTGCGCGCCCGCGGCCGAAGCCTTGCGCGCCAGCATCTCGGCAGCCGATTCGCGATCGATCGCGGCGTCGTATTTGGCTCCGACGGGGCTGCCAGCGCGCACCTGCGCCCGCTCGGCATCGGTGATCGCCCCCATCCGGCATCGCGGCGGCGCGACCAACGTGCGTTCGACCGGTGCGGGCACGGCCTTGCCGCCGGCGGTGGTGTCGGACAGCATCGAGCACAGCGCTTCGCCGACGCCGAGCTGGCCGATCGCCGAGGCCACGTCGAGCGGCGGGTTCGGCACGAAGGTTTCGGCGGCCGTCTTCACTGCCTTCTGGTCGCGCGGCGTGAACGCGCGCAACGCGTGCTGCACGCGGTTGCCGAGCTGGCCGAGGATCTCGTCCGGTACGTCGTCGGGGAATTGCGAGCAGAAGTACACGCCAACGCCCTTGGATCGGATCAGGCGCACGACCTGCTCGATGCGCTGCCGCAGCGCGGCGGGCGCGTCGTCGAACAGCAGGTGCGCCTCGTCGAACACGAACACCAGCTTCGGCTTCTCCAGGTCGCCCACTTCCGGCAGCTGTTCGAACAGCTCCGACAGCAGCCACAGCAGGAAGGTCGAATACAGCCGCGGCTTCAGCACCAGCTTGTCGGCGGCGAGGATGCCGACCACGCCGTGGCCGTCCGGGGTGGTGCGCATCAGGTCGGCGAGCTCCAGCGCGGGTTCGCCGAAGAAGTTCGCACCGTCGTCCTGTTCCAGCCGCAGCAGGCTGCGCTGGATCGCACCCACCGATTGCGCGCTGACCAGGCCGTATTGCGTGGACACGTCCTTGCGCTCGTCCGCGACGAGGGCGAGCAGCGCGCGCAGGTCCGCGAGATCGAGCAGCAGCAGGCCGCGGTCGTCGGCGAGCTTGAACACGATGTCGAGCACGCCGGACTGGGTGTCGTTGAGCTCGAGGATCCGCGCCAGCAGCAGCGGCCCCATCTCGCTCACGGTGGTACGCACGGGATGGCCGAGCTTGCCGTAGAGATCCCAGAAGATCGCCGGCACGCCTTCGTTGCGGTAGCCGGCGACGCCGATCTGCGCGATCCGCGCCTGCAGTGTGTCGTTCGCGGCGCCGGGCACGGCGAGGCCGGCGACGTCGCCCTTCACGTCGGCGATGAATACGGGCACGCCGATGCGCGAGAATCCCTCCGCGATCGTCATCAGCGTCACCGTCTTGCCGGTACCCGTGGCGCCGGCGACGAGGCCGTGGCGGTTGCCGTACTTCGGCAACAGCTCGACGTTGCCGGACTCCGGCGTGGTGACGGCCTTGCCGACGAGGATGGGATCCATGCGAAGGGTTCCGTGAATGTCGTCGGGATTCTAGCCGCCGCGGCTTGCCTGCGGTCGCGCGCGACGGCTACCCTGCTGTTTTCGCCGGGGCTTCACGCCGCAATGACATCGAACTTCCTCGTCCGCGTGGCCCTCGTGCCCGCGATCGTCGCCCTCGTGCTCGCCTCGGGCACCGCCCAGGCGGCCTCGCGCCGTGTCCAGGCGGAGATCGATGCCGTCTCGGCGCGCATGACCGCGGCCGAAGCCCGCTATCGCGAGGCGAAGGTCCGCATCGCCGACGCCGATCCGGACGCGGGCAAGCAGGCCGACGCGGCGCTCGCCGACATGGAGGACGCGATGGCGGCGTGCACGCGCCTCGAGGGTTGCCCGGTATCCACGCTGCTCGCCAGTTATGCGCGCCTGCTGAAGGAGGCCGCCGACGGCGACGCCGCATTCGCCGATGGCGACGGCATCGACCCGGACGACGCGGACCCCGACCATCCCGGGACGGATAGC
>DATJDY010000280.1:0-1687 GCA_035497155.1 Luteimonas sp. | reverse complement strand
TCAAGCGCCTGCAGCTGGCGGGCGACGGCCACGTCCGCCTGCTGCCGCGCAATCCCGCGCATGCGCCGATCGACGTGGAACCGGGCCAGGACTTCGCGATCGAGGGCGTGTTCTGCGGCCTGGTGCGCGGGCATGGTCGCGCCGACTGAACGGCCCGCTGATCGCGCATGCCCGCCCAGATCCTCTCCATCGACACGATGCTCGCCGAACACCGGCTATGGCGCGGCCAACCCGCATCGCGGCCGCGCGGGCGCAATCCGAGCGGCCACGATGCGCTGGATGCGGTATTGCCCGAAGGTGGCTGGCCCGAAGCCGCGCTCACCGAATTCCTGCTGGCCGCCGACGGCCTGGGCGAACTGCGCCTGCTGCTGCCCACGCTCGCACGGCTGACGCAGGCGGCGCAAACGGTGGCCGTGGTTGCACCGCCCTACCTGCCCTTCCCCGACGGCTGGCGCCAGGCGGGCGTCGACCTCGCCTTCGTGCACGTCATCGATGCCGCGCCGCGCGAGGCCTTGTGGGCGACCGAGCAATGCCTGCGTTCGGGTTGCCTCGGTGCGGTGCTCGCGTGGCCGCGCCAGGCCGACGACCGCGCGCTGCGCCGCCTGCAGGTCGCCGCCGATGGCGGGCGCACGCCGGGCTTCGTGTTCCGCGGCCTGCGCGAGGCGGCCAATCCCTCGCCCGCCGCGCTGCGCATCGCGGTGGAAAATGGCGCGCCGCCGCGCCTGCGCGTGCTCAAATGCCGCGGCGGCAATCCGCCGTCGCGCACGCTGGAGCTGCCGGCCATCGCAGATGTCGCGCCGCGGGCCGTCGGCGACAGCGCCACGCGCTGACCCTCCATGCTCTGGGCCTGCCTCCACCTGTTGCCGCCGCCTGCGGCCGACGATGCGCCGACCCCGGCAATCGCCGGCGACGGCGCGCATTGGCGCGAGCTGCTCGCCGCCTGGGCGTACCGCTACAGCTCGCAGGTCCACGTCGGCTACGACGATGCCGTGGTGCTGGAAATCGAAGCCAGCCTGCGCCTGTTCGGCCCATGGCCCGTATTCGAACGGCGCCTGCGCGAGGACCTCGCGGCGCTCGGCCTCGCCTGCCGCATCGCGGTCGCGCCGAATCCGCGCGCGGCCTGGGTGCTGGCCGGCCTGCACGACGGGCTGGCGATCGTGCACGCCGCGCGGCTCGACACCGCGCTGGCGCGGATCCCGGTGGCGCGCGCGAAGCTCGACCCGAAGCAGGCGCAGGCATTGCAGGCGATGGGCCTGCGCCGGCTCGGGCAGTTGTTCGCCGCGCCGCGCGACGCGCTGGGCAAGCGCTTCGGCCAGGCGCTGCTGCTGCACCTCGATCGCCTGCGCGGCGCGCCCGAAGCACTCGATGCCTATGCGCCGCCGGACCGCTTCGACCTGCGCATCGATTTCGAATGGGATGCCGAAAGCACGCAGGCGCTGCTGTTCCCGCTGCGGCGCCTGGTGTCGGCGCTGGCGGCGTTCCTCGCAGGGCGCGACGGCGGCGTGCAGCGCTTCGTGCTGCGGCTGGAACATGACCGGCAATTGCCCGGCGGACAGGCCGATACCGAGGTGGTGGTCGGCCTGCTCGCGGCCGAACGCGATCCCACATTGCTGTTCGAAGTGGCGCGCAGCCGGCTGGAGCGGCTCGACGGCACGGTCCACCGCGCGGTGCCCGCGCCGGTGCGCGG
>DATJDY010000279.1:0-10067 GCA_035497155.1 Luteimonas sp. | reverse complement strand
CGTCGGTGCGCGCATCGATCCTGCCGACGTCGCCGAGCTCGACCAGGCCCGCCTGCACGCGGTGTGCCGGGAACTGGCGCCGGCGGCGAGCGTGGTCGTGACGCTCGGCGCGATCGGCTGCTTCGTGTCGCATCCGGAAGGCGCGACGCGTGGCGACACCTCGACCTGTTACCGGATCGGCGCGGAATCCGTGCGCGCGACCGACACCACCGGCGCCGGCGACGCTTTCAACGGTGCGCTGGCGGCTTCGCTCGCGCTCGACGCCGGGCTTCCGTTCGCGGTCCACGTCGCGTTCGCCTCGCGCTATGCCGCGCTGTCCACCGAGCGCGCCGGCGCGGCCGCGGCGATGCCGCTGCGGGCCGACGTCCTCGCCCGCTTCGCCTGACCCGGTTCCGGCCCCCGGGCCGGAACGCAGCGTCGCCCCGCGTAGAATGCGCCCCATGCGCATCGGCCCCTACCGCATCGAGCCCAACGTGATCCTGGCCCCGATGGCCGGGGTCACCGACAAGCCGTTCCGCGTGCTGTGCAAGCAGCTGGGCGCGGGCCTGGCGATGTCGGAGATGACGACGTCGGACCCGCGCTTCTGGCAGACCACCAAGTCGCTGCGGCGCATGGACCACGCCGGCGAACCCGATCCCGTGGGCGTGCAGATCGCCGGCACCGAACCGGCGGTGCTCGCCGAAGCCGCCCGCTACAACGTGGACCACGGCGCGCAGCTCATCGACATCAACATGGGCTGCCCGGCGAAGAAGGTGTGCAACGCATGGGCGGGTTCGGCGCTGATGCGCGACGAAGCGCTGGTGGCGCGGATCCTCGAGGCGGTGGTGGGCGCGGTCGACGTGCCGGTAACGCTGAAGATCCGCACGGGCTGGGACGCGAACCATCGCAATGCGCCGGCGATCGCGCGCATCGCCGAGGCGTCGGGCATCGCCGCGCTGGCCGTGCACGGGCGCAGCCGCGAGCAGCAATACACCGGTGTCGCCGAATACGACACCGTCACGGCGATCAAGGCGTCATTGGGCATTCCCGTGATCGCGAACGGCGACATCGATTCGCCGCGGAAGGCCGCCGACGTGCTGCGCCGCACCGGTTGCGATGCGGTGATGGTCGGTCGCGCGGCGCAGGGCCGGCCGTGGATCTTCCGCGACATCGCCCACTACCTCGCACACGGCGAACTGCTGCCCGAGCCGACCGCTGCGGAGGTGCGCGACATCCTGCTCGGCCACCTCGACGCGCTGCACGCGTTCCATGGCGAGGAAGCCGGCGTGCGCATCGCCCGCAAGCACCTGGGCTGGTACGCGAAGGACCGCCCCGAGAACCACGCGTTCCGCGCGGTGGTGAACCGCGCGCAGACCGCCACGGAACAGGTGCGCCTGACCCGCGATTATTTCGACGCGCTCGCCGCCGGCGTGGCGCCCGGATTGCCCGCCGCGGCCTAGCGCGCCGGCTGCGGCGCGGGAGGCCTGCCGTGCATCCAGCGCCGCGCGAGCACTCCCAGCGCCTTGCGCAGCTGCATGCGCTCGACGTCGTAGGGCGGATCGATGGCCTGCCACGCATCGCCTTCCCGCTTCGCCACCGCGTACGAGAAGCTGTAATCGGGCTCCTGGCCCATGCGCAGGTCGCTGAGCACCAGCGTGCCGTCGCGCACGTCCGCCTTCTGGAAGCCATGGTTGAACCAGGCGAGGCGCCGCACCGCGGGAACGCCCGACGCGGCCCGCAATGCCGTGGTGTCCGAAGCATGGAAGGTGAAGGCCATCGGTGCTGCGTCGCCGATCCGACGGACGCCCTCGACGAAGCCGCCTTCTTCCATCGCGACCACCCGCCAGCGCAGCGTCGTCAGCGGCGCCGGCACCGAGAACCGCGGCGCCTCGGCGAGCCCGAGCCTGGCCAGCGCCGGCGTCGCCGCGCGCTCGACCATCGCCTTCGCCGCGAGCGACCAGCCCACGTAGCCCACGCCGAGCGCGATGCCCAGCGCGAGCGCACGCGTCCCGATCCGTTCGCGCGCGAACCACGCCACCACGCACGCCACGAACCACGGGAGCGTGAACCACGGATCTACGATGAACAGGCTCGACCACATGATCGGCCGCATCGGCAGCGGCCAGAACAGCTGCGTGCCGTAGACGGTGAAGCTGTCGAGCAGCGGGTGCGCCATCAGGCACACGAGGATCGCCCACCACCAGCGCACCGGCTCCTCCGCCACGCGGCCGCCACGCCGCCTGAAGAAAGCCCAGAGCGCCCAGGCGACGAACGGCAGCACCAGCCACGAATGCGTCGCGCTGCGGTGCCAGGTCATGCGCACCACCGGGCTGTCGAAGAACGCCAGCGGCACGATGTCCAGGTCCGGCAAGGTGTTGAGCGCGGCGCCGGCGAGCAGCGCCGCGCGGCGATGTCGCGCGGGGACGAGGGCGGCGGCGATGGCGCCGCCGTAGAACAGGTGGGTGATGGAATCCATCCGCCGATGCTAGCGGAGCCGGCCCCGGACCGGCCCCGCGGGGCTGCCCGCGACCTGCACGGCAACGGGAGCACAATGGGCGCCCCGCGCCGTGGCATGGCCGGGACCGGGCGTGTATCATTCCCGGCCATCCTTTCATCCGTATCAAGGGATATATCCCTGGAGCCCCGCCCGATGTCCAAGTCCGCCTACCTCTTCACCTCCGAATCGGTCTCCGAAGGCCATCCGGACAAGGTCGCCGACCAGATCTCCGACGCCGTGCTCGACGCGATCCTGGCCCAGGACAAGCGTGCCCGCGTGGCGTGCGAGACCATGGTCAAGACCGGCGTCGCGATCGTCGCCGGCGAGATCACCACGTCCGCGTGGATCGACCTCGAGGCGCTGACCCGCAAGGTGATCCTGGACATCGGCTACGACAGCAGCGAAGTCGGCTTCGACGGCGCGACCTGCGGCGTGCTCAACCTGATCGGCAAGCAGTCGCCCGACATCAACCAGGGCGTCGACCGCAAGAAACCCGAGGAACAGGGCGCCGGTGACCAGGGCCTGATGTTCGGCTACGCCACCAACGAGACCGACAGCTACATGCCGGCCGCGATCCACCTGTCGCATCGCCTCGTCGAACAGCAGGCCAAGGTCCGCAAGCAGAAGAAGTCGCCGTTGCCGTGGCTACGCCCCGACGCGAAGTCGCAGGTCACCCTGCGCTATGAAAACGGCAAGGCCGTCGCGATCGACGCCGTCGTGCTCTCGACCCAGCACGATCCGGACGTGAAGCAGAAGGACCTGGTCGAGGCCGTGCGCGAGCACATCCTCAAGCCGGTGCTGCCCGCGAAGTGGCTGCACAAGGGCACCAAGTTCCACATCAACCCGACCGGCAAGTTCGTGATCGGCGGCCCCGTGGGCGACTGCGGCCTGACCGGCCGCAAGATCATCGTCGACACCTACGGCGGCTGGGCTCGCCACGGCGGCGGCGCGTTCTCGGGCAAGGACCCGTCGAAGGTCGACCGCTCCGCGGCCTACGCTGCGCGCTACGTGGCCAAGAACATCGTGGCCGCCGGCCTGGCCGACCGCTGCGAGGTGCAGGTGAGCTACGCCATCGGCGTCGCCCACCCGACTTCGATTTCGGTCACCACGTTCGGCACCGGCAAGATCGGCGACGACCAGATCGAGAAGCTGATCCGCGCGCATTTCGACCTGCGCCCGTACGGCATCCTGCAGATGCTCGACCTGATCCACCCGATGTACCAGCGCACCGCGTCCTACGGCCACTTCGGCCGCAAGCCGGAAGCGATCGAGTACGTCGACGGCGCCGGCAAGAAGCACAAGGCCACCGCCTTCTCCTGGGAGAAGACGGACAAGGCCGACGAGCTGCGCAAGGCCGCGAAGCTCAAGTAACGGAAAAGACGGGCGCGCGGCCGATACCGCGCGCCTGCCCCGCCGAGGGGCGCTGCGACCGTCCATGCGATCCCCGCAAATGGACGGCCAGGCTCGGCGGAGGCGAAGCGACAACGGCGCCCGTTTGATCCGAGTCCCGCCGGGACCCCCATTGAACGGAGCAGCACCCGAATGAACGCACAAGCCCGCACCTTCTCGCAGGACGGCGACTACAAGGTCGCCGACATCTCGCTGGCCGATTTCGGCCGCAAGGAACTCGACATCGCCGAGCACGAGATGCCCGGCCTGATGTCCATCCGCCGCAAGCACGCCGCCGCGAAGCCGCTCCAGGGCGTGCGCGTGACCGGCTCGCTGCACATGACCATCCAGACCGCGGTGCTGATCGAGACGCTGAAGGACATCGGCGCCGACGTGCGCTGGGCCTCGTGCAACATCTTCTCGACCCAGGACCACGCTGCCGCGGCGATCGCCGCCACCGGCACGCCGGTGTTCGCGTGGAAGGGCGAGTCGCTGGAGGAGTACTGGGACTGCACGCTCGACGCACTGTCCTTCCCCGACGGCAAGGGCGGCTTCCTCGGCCCGCAGCTCGTGGTCGACGACGGCGGCGACGTGACGCTGCTGATCCACAAGGGCTACGAGCTCGAGCAGGGCGACACGTCGTGGGTGAATGGCGCCTCCGGCAGCCACGAGGAGCAGGTGATCAAGGACCTGCTCAAGCGCGTCGCGAAGGAGCGCCCGGGTTACTGGACCAAGGTCGTCGCCGACTGGCGCGGCGTCTCCGAGGAAACCACCACCGGCGTGCACCGCCTGTACCAGCTCGCCGAGCAGGGCAAGCTGCTGATTCCGGCGATCAACGTCAACGATTCGGTCACCAAGTCGAAGTTCGACAACCTGTACGGCTGCCGCGAATCGCTGGCCGATGGCCTGAAGCGCGCGATGGACGTGATGCTGGCCGGCAAGGTGGCCGTGGTCTGCGGCTACGGCGACGTCGGCAAGGGCTGCGCGCATTCGATGCGCGCGTACGGCGCGCGCGTCGTGGTCACCGAGATCGACCCGATCTGCGCGCTGCAGGCGGCGATGGAAGGCTTCGAGGTCAACACCATCGAGAGCACGCTGGGCCGCGGCGACATCTACGTCACCACCACCGGCAACAAGGACATCGTCACCGTCGCCCACATGCAGGCGATGAAGGACCAGGCGATCGTCTGCAACATCGGCCACTTCGACAACGAGATCCAGGTCGACGCGCTGTATGCGCTCAAGGGCGTGCAGAAGATCAACATCAAGCCGCAGGTGGACAAGTTCGTGTTCCCGGGCGGGAACGCGATCTTCCTGCTGGCCGAAGGCCGCCTCGTGAACCTGGGCTGCGCGACGGGCCACCCGAGCTTCGTGATGTCGAACTCCTTCGCCAACCAGACGCTGGCGCAGATCGACCTGTGGGCGCACAAGGACAGCTACGGCAAGCAGGTCTACCTGCTGCCGAAGAAGCTCGACGAGGAAGTGGCGCGCCTGCACCTGGAGAAGATCGGGGTGAAGCTGACGAAGCTGACCCAGGAGCAGGCCGATTATCTCGGCGTCTCCGTGGACGGCCCGTTCAAGCCAGAGCACTACCGCTACTGAGCCCGGGAGCGCACGGCATGGGCTACCGCGTCCCGGTCTCCTTCGAGTTCTACCCGCCGAAGACCGATGAGCAGCGCACGCAGCTGGACCGCACCGCGGCCCGGCTGCGCGACGAGGCGCCGGAGTACGTGTCGTGCACCTTCGGCGCCGGCGGCTCGACGCTGTCGTACACGCCGGAGACCATCCAGCGCCTGCGCGAACGGCACTCGCTGGACGCCGCCCCGCACGTGAGCTGCATGGGCGGCAGCCGCGAGGAGATCCGCCAACTGCTCAAGCTGTACCGGGCGATGGGTTGCCGTCGCCTGGTCGCGCTGCGCGGCGACCTGCCTTCCGGCATGGCGCGCATGGGCGACCTGCGCTACGCCACCGACCTCGTCGCGTTCATCCGCGCCGAGCACGGCGACTGGTTCCACGTCGAGGTCGGCTGCTATCCCGAGTGCCACCCGCAGGCCGATGACGCGCTCGCCGACCTGCGCCACTTCAAGGCGAAGATCGACGCCGGCGCCGACGGCGCGATCACCCAGTATTTCTACAACGCCGACGCCTACTTTCGCTTCGTCGACGACGCGCGCTCGCTCGGCGTCGACGTACCGATCGTGCCCGGCATCATGCCGGTCTCGAACTTCGCGCAGCTGCGGCGCTTTTCGGAGGCCTGCGGCGCCGAGATCCCGCGCTGGATCGGCAAGCGCATGCTGGCCTACGGCGACGACGCCGACTCCGTCCGCGCCTTCGCCGCGGAAATCGTCGCGCGCATGTGCGAGCGGCTGGTGGACGGCGGCGCGCCGGCGCTGCACTTCTACACGTTGAACCTGTCGAAACCGACGCTGAACGTCCTGCGCGACCTGCGCTGAATTCGACTGGCGTTCAGCGCCGGCGCCCGTTCACGGACACGCCGTGCACATCGCGGCGCCGAGCATCGCCTGCATCGGATCGATGCAGGAAGACAGGCCATGAACAGGTTCGCGATGCTCTCCACGACGCTCGTCGCCGCGCTGGCGGCGATCCCGGCGCCGATGCCGGCCGAAGCCGCCACGGAGGGTTCCGTCGTGCGTTGCATTTCGCCGGACGGGACGATCGGCTACACCGACGGCAACTGCGCGGTGTTCGGGGCGCAGGCCGTGCCGATGGATCCGGAACTGGCGGCCCGGATCGCGACCGACCGGGCCTACGCGGCCGACTTCGGGAACGACCCGGGCGGCGCGCCGGCCGGCTTCGACGCGGACAGCGCGAGGCTCGTGCAACCAGTGGCGGGCCGCCGTTCGCCGGCCTCCGGCTGCGCCCGCAATCCGGCGCAGCTGGCCAACGACCTGGAAGCCTCGGTCGCGCTCGGCGACGTCAACCGGATCGCCGAGAGCTACCACTTCGCTGGCATGTCCACTGCGGCGGGCGAGCGTGTGCTCGATCGCCTGCAGCGCTATGCGGGGCGCGTGGTGGTCACCAGCCAGTACTTCGGGGGCGGGATGGCAAGTGCTGCCGGCGGGAGCGACGGCCTGCCGCTTGGGGGCATGACGCCCACCACGGCCTGGGCCGGCAGTGCGCCGTCCATGGTGCGCCTCGTGTTCGCCGGTGATGATGGCGCGGCCGCGACCTCGCTCGACCTCGACGTCGAGCGCTACGCAGGCTGCTACTTCGTGAGTTTTGCCTGACCCTCCCGGCGGACCCTGCCCCGTCGCGGTAAAATCCCGGGTTCCGGCAGCCGCCGTTCGGAATCCGAGAACATGCAGTACCCGCAATGGATCTGGCAGAACGGCGAAATCAAGCCCTGGGCGGATGCGACCACGCACGTGATGTCGCACGCGCTGCACTACGGCTCGTCGGTGTTCGAGGGCATCCGCGCGTACGACACGCCTTCCGGGCCCGCGATCTTCCGCCTCAGCGACCACAATCGCCGCCTGTTCGCGTCGGCGCGGATCTACGAGATGGACATCCCGTACACGCTCGAGCAGATCAATGCCGCGTGCCGCGAGGTCCTCACCCGCAACGAACTGAAGTCGGGCTACCTGCGCCCCGTCGCGTACCGCGGCCTGGGCGGCTTCGGCCTCTCGGCGGAAACGCCGGTCGACGTCGCCGTGGCCGCCTGGCAGATGGGCGCCTATCTCGGCGCCGGCGTGCTCGAGCAGGGCATCGACGCCTGCGTGTCGAGCTGGCAGCGCTTCGCGCCGAACACGATCCCGGCAGGCGCCAAGGCCGGCGGCAACTACCTCTCCGGCCAGTTGATCGCGCGCGAGGCGCGGCGCCTGGGCTTCGGCGAAGGCATCGCCCTGGCCTCCACCGGCCTGCTGAGCGAAGGCGCCGGCGAGAACCTGTTCCTCGTGTTCGACGGCGCGCTGCACACCACGCCGGTCAGCGCCGCGCTGCTCAACGGCCTCACCCGCAACTCGCTGATCACGCTGGCGCGCGACAACGGCATCGCCGTGGTCGAACGCGACCTGCCCCGCGAGTACCTGTACCTGTGCGACGAGCTGTTCATGTGCGGCACCGCGGCGGAAATCACCCCGATCCGCTCGGTGGACGGCCGCCAGGTCGGCGCCGGCAAGGCCGGCCCGGTGACGCGCAAGCTGCAGGAGCTGTTCTTCGGGCTGTTCGACGGGCGTACGCCCGACAAGTACGGCTGGCTGGAACCCGTGGCCTGAACCTTACCTGCTGAAGACGAGCGTCGCGACCACGCCGCGCTCGGCGCCCGGCACGACGCGCACCGTCCAGCCGTACAGTTCGCACAGCCGGCGCACGATCGACAGGCCGATGCCGCCGCCATTGGACGCGTGCTCCGCGTGCGCGCCGCGATAGCCGCGCTCGAACAGGCGCGCGGCGTCCTCGGCAGTGAGCCCGGGACCCGAGTCCACGACTTCCACCGAGTTCGGCAGCAAACGCACGACCACGCTGCCCTCGGCCGTGTACTTCACCGCGTTGCCGAGCAGGTTGCCGAGCGCCACCGAAACCGCCGCTTCCGGCGCGTCGACCAGCAGGCCGCGCTCGCCCTCGACGCGCAGGTCGATCGGCTTGCCGCGCAGCTGCGCGCGATGCGCTTCCAGCAGCTGGTCGGCGACCTTGCCGACGTCGGCGAGGCCGTGCCCGCGCTCGTTGCGCGACAACAGCAGCAGCGCGCTGATGAGGTCGGTGCACTGCTGCTCGGCGCGCTGGATGCGCAGCAGGCGCGCCTCGGCCTTCTCGTCGAGGCCCGGGCGCGAGAGCAGCAGTTCCACCGCGCCCTTCACCACCGCCAGCGGCGTGCGCAATTCGTGGCTCACGTCTGCGTTGAACTCGCGGTCGCGCTTGACCACGTCGGTGAGCCGCTCGGCATAGTCGTCGAGCGCCTTGGCCAGCGCGCCGACCTCGTCGTCCGGGAAATGGCTCGCCAGCTTTTCCGGCTGCGCGCTGCGCCCGGAATCGCGCAGGCGCTGCGCCAGTTCCGACACCGGGCTCATCACCCGCGACGCCGCCCACCAGCCGACCAGCAGCGACAGCCCGGTGAACACCACGACCACGCCGATCAGCGCGTTGTTGAACTGCCGTTCGCCGCGCGCCGACTGCCCCATGTCGTACGCGACGAAGAACCAGGTGTCCGGCGTCTTGCGTACCGCGAGCTTGTAGTAATACGGCGAGCCGTCCGGGTTCTGGCCGACCATGCCGTAGATGCCGTCGTCGAACTTCCCCCAATCGGGGAAGTCGCGCTGCAGGCGCTCGCTGTCCGGCGCGAAGGCGTAGGCGCGCATCTGCTGGAACGCGACTTCCGGCTTGCTGCCGGGGTTGGCGTAGAAACGCCGCGCCACCTCGTCGATGTTCTTGTTCATCACGTCTTCCACCAGTTGGTCCTCGACGCGGCTGCGCGCCCAGTTGGTGGCGACGGCGAGGGCCAGGGTCAGGCCGAACCCGAGCAGGAGGTATGACAGGATGATGCGGCTGCGCAGGCGCCGCCGATAGCGGACCTTGCGGCGCCTGGCGGGCACGCCCTCCGCGGCGGCCGCGGCATGCGCCGCGGAAGCGCCTTCAGTTGCCGCCATCGGGCTGGGCGATGCGGTAGCCGATGCCATGCCGCGTCTGGATCAGCGCGGTGTCGAACGGCTTGTCGACGACGGCGCGCAGGCCGTGGATGTGCACGCGCAGCGAATCCGAATCCGGCAGTTCCTCGCCCCAGACCCGGGTCTCGAGTTCCTGGCGCGTGACCACCGCCGGCGACGCTTCCATCAGCGACTGCAGGATCTTCAGCGCGGTGGGGTTGAGCTGCAGCAGCTTGCCGCCGCGGCGCACCTCGAGCGTGTCGAGGTTGTATTCCAGGTCGGCGACTTCGAGGACGCGGCTCTGCGCGCTGCGCCCGCGGCGCGCCAGCGCATTCAGGCGCACTTCCACTTCCTGCAGCGCGAACGGCTTGATCAGGTAGTCGTCGGCGCCGGAATCGAAACCGGCGAGCTTGTTGTCGAGCGAGTCGCGCGCGGTGAGCATCAGCACCGGCGTCTGCTTGCGCGCTTCGTTGCGCAGCTTGCGGCAGACCTCCAGGCCGTCGAGGCCGGGCAGGCTGAGGTCGAGCACCACCGCATCGAAGTCGTGGACCACCGCGAGGTGCAGGCCGGTCACGCCATCGGCGGCGAAGTCGACGGTGTGG
>DATJDY010000278.1:0-2509 GCA_035497155.1 Luteimonas sp. | reverse complement strand
GCCGACCACCCATGCCATCAGCGGGATGAGGAAGATGGCGGTGACGCGCTGCCACCAGAAATGGCCCGTGCCGGTCTTGCCCGAACCCAGGCCGCGGGCGCGCTTGAGCGGCGTGCGGTACTGGCCGTTCGCGTGGCTCATGCGGCACCTCCGTGCGTCGCGGCGACCCAGATCAGGACGGTGAGCACGATCGTCAGCACCGCGACCGTCCAGCCCGAGCGGTACAGCTCCGGGATCTCGAAGCCGATGCCCGCGTCCCACAGCAGGTGGCGGATGCCGTTGAGCAGGTGGTAGACCAGCGACAGCGAAAAGCCGAACAGCAGGAACTGGCCCAGCGGCGACGCGAGGCATTGCGCGGCGCGCGCATAGTGCTCGCCGCCGGCGGCAACCGCCATCAGCCAGCACGCCAGGCCGAACGCGCCGATCGTGAGCCCCACGCCGGTGACGCGGTGGAGGATCGACATCGTCATCGTGATCTGCCACCGGTACACCTGCAGGTGCGGTGACAAGGGGCGTTCGCGCGTGGCCATCGTCGGCTCGTCCTTATCGCTTGCGGTGCGTCGGATCGGGAATTCAGAAATCGATGCAGCGGCCGTTCTTTTCCCAGTCGCCGTAGCGCACCGGGTCGAGCCCGCCGCGGCCGCCGTATTCCGGCGCCTGCGGGGTCCGCGCCGGCGGCGACGTCGCCCCGGGCGCTTCCGGCGCGTGTTCCTGCGTGCCTGCAGTCGCGGCCGGTTCCGGGTTTTGGCCTATGATCCTGGTCTTCACAACTACCCAAGTTTACGTCCTGCCACCAATGCCGGACAAGCCGAACCCTGTTTTCGCCCTCGCCGGCCATCGCGTGCTGGCGCTCGAAGGGCCTGACGCCGTGCGTTTCGCGCATGCGCAGTTCATGAGCGACGTGGCCGGCCTGGCCGACGGCCAGTGGCAGTGGAGCGGCTGGCTGGCGCCGAAGGGACGCGTGCTGGCGCTGTTCGCGTTGCTGCGGCTGGATGCGCAACGGGTGTGGCTGCTGCTGCCGGACGCGGATCCGGAAGCGGTGGCGGCGCAACTGCGGCGATTCCTGTTCCGCAGCAAGGTGGCGATCGCGATGCGGGCGGACCTGGCGGCCTCCGGCGCTTTCGCCGCGGATGCGCAGGCGCGCGGCGCGTCGATCGCGATGCGCGATGCGGAGTCGGTCGCGCTGGATTTCGGCGCGGACGGTGGCGCGCGCACGCTGGCGATCGCGCCGTCGCGCACGCCGGTCGCGGAGGCGGGGGCAGCCGACGCGGGCGGGAACGACGCATGGCGCGCGTTCGACCTCGCCCACGGCCTGCCACGTCTCGGCGACGACCAGCTCGACCGGTGGACGCCGCAACAGCTCTCGCTCGATCGCCTGCGCGCGTACAGCGTCAAGAAGGGCTGTTATCCCGGGCAGGAAATCGTGGCGCGCACGCACTTCCTCGGCCAGGCCAAGCGCGGGCTGGTGCTGCTGGAAGGCGATGCGCCGCTCGCGCCGGGCGGCGCCGTGCAGGTCGGCGACACGGCCTCGGGCAACCTGGTTTCCACGGCGGGTGCGCTCGCACTCGCGGTGTTGCCGCTGGAACGCGATGCCGCGGCGGTGATCACGGTCGAGGGTGCCGATGTTCGGGAGCGCCCGCTGTTGGACGGCCTCGCACGCTGAGGCAGAGCCGACCATGGGTCGGCGCTACAGGGAGTCGGCGGCGGCGACGATGTCGTCTTCGGACGGAATCACGAGGAATGCGGCGCCCGCGAGCGGCGTGAACGTGTCGGCGCCGACCACGCGGCGGAACGGACGCGCGCCGTAGCCGCCTTCCACCACCGCGGTGATGACGCCCTCGCCCACGCCGGCGCTGTGGCGGCCTTCGTCGACGATCAGGATGCGCTTGGCGCTCGCGGCCTGCTCGCGGATGTAGGCCTCGTTGAGCGGCACCAGCCAGCGCAGGTCGACCACGCGCACCTTCCACTTGCGCTTCTTCTCGATGGTCCGCGCGGCGCGCAGGCTCATCGGCACGCCGTTGCCGAAGGTGAAGATGACCAGGTCATCGTTGCCTTCGCCGTAGACGCGGCCTTCGCCGAGGGTCATCGCCTGGTCGGGCGCGGGGTATTCGGTCAGCCAGCCGCCGTCGCCCGGCTCGTACAGGTCCTTGGCCATGTACAGCGCGATAGGCTCGAGGAAGGCGCATACGCGCCCGTCCACCTTCACCAGCGCTACCAGCGTGCGCAGCATCGTCGCCGCATCGTCGCCACGCGACGGGCAGCCGACCACGAGGCCGGGGATGTCGCGGAGCGCGGTGATCGAGTTGTCGTTGTGGAAGTGCCCGCCGAATCCGCGCTGGTAGCCCAGCGACGCGATCCGCACCACCATCGGGTTGCGGTACTGGTCGTTGCTGAAGAACTGCAGGCTCGCCGCCTCGCCGCGGATCTGGTCGGCGGCGTTGTGCAGGTACGCGAGGTACTGGATCTCGGGCAGCGGCAGCATGCCCATGTTGGCGTAGCCCTGGGCGAG
>DATJDY010000277.1:0-1793 GCA_035497155.1 Luteimonas sp. | reverse complement strand
CCCGACCCGTTACCGCTAGAATCTTCCCCCCGGGCGCGTGCCGCCCGGCCCGTCTTTCGTGGGCCGTTAGCTCAGTCGGTAGAGCAGAAGACTTTTAATCTTTTGGTCGAAGGTTCGAATCCTTCACGGCCCACCATCTTCCTTCAACCGATCGGGTGGCGCTCCGCGTCCAGCCGGATCGTGCGGTCCGCGATGCCCGGCAGCGTGCGCATCGCCTGCCGGCTCACCCGCTCGAAGAACTGCACGAAGTGCATCACCTGCGGGTGCGTCATCGCCTTGCGGTCCGGATGCTGCGCCTGCAGCGTCTGTTCCTGCTGCCAGCGCCAGCGCGGCACGATGTCGAAGCCCGGCCCCTGCAGGAACAGCAGGCGCGGCAGGCGCTGCCACAGCGCCGGATAGTCGCGCGCGAGCGCGTCGTTGCTCCAGCGCCGCCAGGTGCCTTCCGGATCCTCGTCGTGTTCCAGCGCGTTGATCGGATCGGCGAGCTCTGCTTCCGGCTGCGGCGGCACCTTCAGGAACCAGCCCTCGAGGATGGTCAGGTCGGCATGGTCGACGACAGGCCATTGCGATTCCGGCAACCGGTCGTCGGCGATCTTGTCGAAGCGGGGCAGGGCCGTGCGCCGCCCGGACGCGAGCGCGTCCAGTACCTCGCAGGCCAGGGCCACGTCGTGGGTGCCGGGAACGCCGCGGGTGGCGCACAACGGGTGCACCTCGCGGCCCAGTCGCTGGCGCGCCTCGTGGCCGAGATAGAAATCGTCGATCGACAGCGAGACCACCTTTCGGCCCTGGCCGGCGGCCAGCTCGGCGACCTGGCCGGACAGCGTGGACTTGCCGGTGCCCTGCAGGCCGGCGATGGCGAAGACGTGCTGGCCGGCGTCGTGCGCGGCCTGGTACACGCTGGCAACGAAATCGGGGGCGTAACCCTGCCCGGGCTTGTGCGTGGAATCCATCGCGCCACAATAGCGCAATGGACGAGAACGCCGCCGACCCGCTCTTCACCGAAGCGATGACCGAGTTCGCGCGCCTGTTCCAGGCCGCGGGCGCGGCGGGCGAACCGGACCGCACCGCGATGACCCTCGCGACCGCGACGCTGGACGCGCGGCCGTCGGCGCGCACGGTGCTGCTGAAGGGCTTCGATGCGCGCGGTTTCGTGTTCTACACGCACCTGGACGGGCGCAAGGGCCGCGAATTGCAGGCCAACCCGTACGCGGCGCTGCTGTTCCACTGGCCGCGCGTCGAGCAGGGCGTGCAGGTGCGCATCGAGGGCCGCGTGCACACCGTCCCCGATGACGAGGCCGACGCTTACTTCGCGACTCGCGCGCGCGGCAGCCAGCTCGGCGCGTGGGCCTCGCTGCAATCCGAAACGCTGGATGCGCGCGCTACGTTCGAAGCCCGGCTCGCCGAAATCGAGAAGCGTTTCGAAGGCCGCGACGTGCCGCGCCCGCCGCGCTGGACCGGCTTCCGCGTGCGACCGCGCTGGATCGAGTTCTGGCATGCCGCGGAATTCCGCTGGCACGAGCGCCGCCTGTACGAGCGCGACGTGGCGTGCCGCTGGTCGAAGCGGATGCTGTATCCCTAACGCGACGCCCGCGTTCGCCGGCAGCGCCTCACGGCGCGAGTGACGCGCATAGTGCCTCCAGCTGCTCCCGCTCGGCGGCGCTGGAAATGACCCCGTCGACGCCTGCGATTCGTGCAAGCCGGCCAGCCGCCTCCAGGTTGCCGGCCGTCGAGCGGTGGGCGTCAGAGCGTGTACCACCACGGGAACCAGGGCCGCCAGCGTCCGGCGTACGTGG
>DATJDY010000276.1:0-3156 GCA_035497155.1 Luteimonas sp. | reverse complement strand
CTCAAGGACACCATCAACGCGATGGTCGACCAGCTCAACGGCTTCGCCGCGGAAGTGACGCGCGTGGCGCGCGAAGTCGGCACCGAAGGCAAGCTCGGCGGCCAGGCCGAAGCGAAAGGCGTCAGCGGCGTGTGGAAGGACCTCACCGACAACGTCAACTCGATGGCGTCCAATCTCACCGGTCAGGTGCGCAACATTGCGGACGTGGCCACCGCCATCGCCGGCGGCGACCTGTCGCGCAAGATCACGGTCGACGTAAAGGGCGAGATCCTCGAGCTCAAGAACACCATCAACACGATGGTCGATCAGCTCAACGCGTTCGCCTCGGAAGTCTCGCGCGTGGCGCGCGAGGTCGGCACCGAGGGCAAGCTCGGCGGCCAGGCGCAGGTGCCGGGTGTCGCGGGTACCTGGAAGGACCTCACCGACAACGTCAACTCGATGGCGTCCAACCTCACCGCGCAGGTGCGCAACATCGCCGAGGTGACCACCGCCGTGGCGCGCGGCGACCTGTCGCGCAAGATCGGCGTGGACGTGAAGGGCGAGATCCTCGAGCTCAAGGACACCATCAACACGATGGTCGACCAGCTCAACGGCTTCGCCGCGGAAGTGACGCGCGTGGCCCGCGAGGTCGGCACCGAGGGCAAGCTCGGCGGCCAGGCGCAGGTGCCCGGCGTCGCCGGCACCTGGAAGGACCTCACCGACAACGTCAACTCGCTCGCGTCCAACCTCACCACCCAGGTGCGCAACATCGCCGAGGTCACCACCGCGGTGGCGAAGGGCGACCTGTCGCGCAAGATCGCGGTCGACGCGCAGGGCGAGATCGCGCAGCTCAAGGACACCATCAACACGATGGTGGACCAGCTCAACGGCTTCGCCGCGGAAGTGACGCGCGTGGCCCGCGAGGTCGGCACCGAGGGCAAGCTCGGCGGCCAGGCGCAGGTGCCCGGCGTCGCCGGCACCTGGAAGGACCTCACCGACAACGTCAACTCGATGGCGACCAACCTCACCGCCCAGGTGCGCGGCATCGCGCGCGTGGTGACCGCGGTGGCGAACGGCGACCTGCACAAGAAGCTGACGGTGGAGGCGAAGGGCGAGATCGCCGAACTCGCGGACACCATCAACGCGATGACCGGCACGCTCGCGATCTTCGCCGACCAGGTGACGACGGTGGCGCGCGAGGTCGGCGTCGAAGGCCGCCTGGGCGGCCAGGCCAAGGTGCCCGGCACCGCCGGCATCTGGGAGGACCTCACCGCGAACGTGAACCAGCTCGCGGCCAACCTCACCACGCAGGTGCGCGCGATCGCCGAAGTCGCGACCGCGGTGACCCAGGGCGACCTCACGCGCTCGATCACCGTGGACGTGCGCGGCGAGCTGGCCGACCTGAAGGACAACATGAACTCGATGATCGGCACCTTGCGTGCGACCACCGAGTCGAACCGCGAGCAGGACTGGCTGAAGACCAACCTCGCCAAGTTCTCCGACATGATGCAGGGCCAGCGCGACCTGCTCACCCTCGGCCGCATGCTGCTGTCGGAGCTCGCACCGCTGGTGGATGCGCAGCAGGGCCTGATGTACGTCGTCGAGGACTATCCGAGCGACGGCGAAGGCGACGACGGGCGGCGCCTGCGCCAGCTCGCCGGCTACGCCGCCGCCGACCATTCGCCCGCCGCGCGCATGCTGCGCTTCGGCGAGGGGCTCGTCGGCCAGTGCGCCGCGCAGGCCCGGCTGATCCTCGTGGACGACGTGCCGCCGGGCACGGTGCAGATCGAGTCCGGCCTGCTCAATGCCGTGCCGCGCGCGGTGATCGTGCTGCCGGTGCTGTTCGAGGACCAGGTCAAGGCGGTGATCGAGCTCGCGTCGCTGGACGAGTTCACCGACACGCAGCGCACGTTCCTCGAGCAGCTGTCGAACTCGATCGGCATCGTGCTGAACACGATCGAGGCGACGATGCGCACCGAGCACCTGCTCTCGCAGTCGCAGCAGCTGGCCGGCGAGCTGCAGTCGCAGCAGAAGGAACTGCAGCAGACCAACGAGGACATCGCGCTCAAGGCCGCGCTGCTCGCCGAGCAGAAGGCCGAGGTGGAGCAGAAGAACCAGCAGATCGAGCACGCGCGCCGCGCGCTCGAGGAAAAGGCGGCCGAGCTCGCGCTCACCTCGCGCTACAAGTCCGAGTTCCTGGCCAACATGTCGCACGAGCTGCGCACGCCGCTGAACTCGATCCTGATCCTCGGCCAGCAGCTGGCGGAGAACGCGGACACCAACCTGACCGGGCGCCAGGTCGAGTTCGCCAAGACCATCCATGCCGCGGGCACCGACCTGCTGCACCTGATCAGCGACATCCTCGACCTGTCGAAGATCGAGTCGGGCACGGTCACCGTCGACAGCGAGGACATCTCGTTCGCGCACCTGCGCGAGAACATCGACCGCGGCTTCCGCCACGAGGCCGAGCGCCGGCGCCTGGAATTCTCGGTGGACTTCTCGCCGGACCTCGGCACCGCGCTCAGTTCGGACCCGAAGCGCCTGCAGCAGATCCTCAAGAACCTGCTGTCGAACGCGTTCAAGTTCACCGACCAGGGCAGCGTGCGACTGTCCGCCGAAGTCGCCCGCGGCGGCTGGACGCCGGGGCACGCCGTGCTCGATGCGGTGCCGACGGTCGTGGCGTTCTCGGTCACCGACACGGGCATCGGCATCTCCGCGGAGAAGCAGCGCATCGTGTTCGAGGCGTTCCAGCAGGCCGACGCGGGCACTTCGCGCAAGTACGGCGGCACCGGCCTCGGCCTGGCGATCAGCCGCGAGATCGCGGGCCTGCTCGGCGGGGAACTCAAGCTCGAAAGCGCGCCGGACAAGGGCAGCACGTTCACGCTGTACCTGCCGTTGCACTACATGGGAGCCGCGACCGAGACCGACACCCCGGAAAAGCGGCCGGCCGCGCGCCCGGTGCGGGCGCTGGCCTCCTCGCGCCCGGAAGCCGAGCGCAAGCCGGCGGACGACATCGAGGACGACCGGGCCTCGCTGTCGCCGGGCGATCCTTCGCTGCTCGTGGTCGAGGACGACGCGCGCTATGCCGCGGTGCTCCGCGACCATGCGCGTTCGCTCGGCTTCAAAGTCCTGGTCGCCAGCCGCGGCGCCGATGCCTTGCGCCTGGTGCGCGAGTAC
>DATJDY010000275.1:0-3609 GCA_035497155.1 Luteimonas sp. | reverse complement strand
GACACGAGCCCACGGAACGGGCTGCACGGATGCGAAAGGCCTGGCAGGATGCCGGGCCTTTTCTTTTGTGCGGCGCGACCTGGCCGCGTCAGCCCAGCCTTAGCCAGGCCGGCGCGTGGTCGCTCGGCCGCTCCATGCGGCGCGGCTCGAGGTCGATGCCGCCGGCGGAACACTCGGCGCGCAATGCGTCCGAGACCAGCAGCAGGTCGATGCGCAGGCCCCAGCCGCGATCGAAGGCCTGCAGCCGGTAGTCCCACCAGGAATGGTGCCCTGCCTCATGGTTGTGCAGCCGGAAGCTGTCGTGCAGCCCGAGGGCTTCGATGCGCTGCAACGCCTCCCGTTCCGGCGTCGAGCACATGATCTTCTCGCGCCAGCGCTTCGGGTCGTGCACGTCCGCATCGGTCGGCGCGATGTTGAAATCGCCCAGCACCACCAGCCTCGGATGCTTCGCGATCTCGTCCCGGAGCATGCCGTGCGCCGCATCGAGCCAGCGCATCTTGTAGTCGTATTTCGCGCTGCCCACTTCCTGGCCGTTGACGACGTAGAAGTTGACGATGCGCACGCCGTTGACGGTGGCGGCGATCACGCGCTTCTGCTCGTCGTCGAAGCCGGGGATGCCGGCCTGCACGTCCTCGATCGCGTGGCCCTTCGCCAGGATCGCGACGCCGTTGTAGGTCTTCTGCCCGGCGAACACGCTGCGGTAACCGTGGCCGGCGAGCACGTCGTCGGGGAAGCGGAGGTCCTCGAGCTTGGTCTCCTGCAGGCCGACCACGTCGGGCGCGGCCTCGGCCAGCCACTGCTGCAGGTGCGGCAAGCGCACGTTGAGCGAATTGACGTTCCAGCTGGCGATCTTCATGGCCCGGAGTGTACCCGCGACGCCGGCCCGCGGCCGGCTTACCATGGCCCCCATGGACGCGAACACGAAGCACTCCGGCGGCGCCGGCGCCGACAGCGACTGGGTCGACCTGCGCAGCGACACCGTCACCCGCCCCACCGCCGCCATGCGCGCGGCGATGCTGGCGGCCGAGGTCGGCGACGACGTGTACGGCGACGACCCGACGGTCAATGCGCTGCAGGCGCGGCTCGCCGGCGACCTCGGTTTCGAGGCGGGGCTGTTCATGCCCAGCGGCACGCAATCGAACCTGGCCGCGCTGATGGCGCATTGCGCGCGCGGCGACGAATACATCGTCGGCATGGACGCGCACACCTACAAGTACGAGGGCGGCGGCGCGGCGGTGCTCGGCTCGATCCAGCCGCAGCCGATCCCGCAGGCGGCCGACGGCACGCTGCCGCTCGACGCGGTGGAGCGCGCGATCAAGCCGGAAGACCCGCACTTCGCGCGCACGCGCCTGCTGTGCCTCGAGGACACCTGGCAGGGCCGGCCGCTGCCGCTCGACTACCTCGCCGCGGCGCGAGCGCTGTGCGACCGGCGCGGCCTCGGCCTGCACCTCGACGGCGCGCGGCTGTACAACGCCGCGGTCGCCTGCGGCGTGCCGGCGCGCGCGATCACGCGGCATTTCGACAGCGTGTCCGTGTGCCTGTCAAAGGGCCTCGGCGCGCCGGTCGGCTCGGTGCTGGTCGGCAGCGACGCGCTCATCCGCGTGGCGCGGCGCTGGCGCAAGGTGCTCGGCGGCGGGCTGCGCCAGGCGGGCATCCTCGCGGCCGCCGGCCTGCATGCGCTCGACCACCATGTCGCGAGGCTGGCCGAGGACCACGCGCGTGCCGCGCGCCTCGCCGATGCGCTGCGCGCGATTCCCGGCGCCGGCGCGGTCGAGCAGCATACCGGCATGGTGTACGTGGATTTCCCGGTCGCGCACCGCCAGGCGCTGCGCGAGGAAATGGAGCGCCGACGCGTGCGTGTCTCGGTCGGCGACGGCGGCCTGTTGCGACTTGTCCTGCACCTCGACGTCGACGACGCCGGGGTCGAGCGCGTGGTGGAGGGCTTCCGCGCGGCCCGTGCCGCGACGGCCTGATCGCTTCGGCCTGATCGCTTCGGCCTGATCGCTTCGGCCTGGTTGCGGCACGGGCTACTTCGCGAGGAAGCGCACCAACCGGTCGACGCGGCCGCGATACGGCGGCCGCAGCAGGTCCGAGGCCGCGCGCAGCGGCTGGTGCAGTACCGGCAATGCGTGGCTGAACGTGTCGAAGCCGGCCTTGCCGTGGATCGCGCCCATGCCGCTCGGGCCGATGCCGCCGAACGGCAGCCCATGCACGCTGAAATGCAACAGCGTGTCGTTCGCCGTCACTCCGCCCGCCGGCAGCCAGTCGATGATACGCGCGAGCGTGGCGCGGTCGCGGGTGAACGGATACAGCGCGAGCGGCCGCGGCAACGCGGCCGCGAAGGCGAGCGCGTCGTCGAGGCGCGCGTACGAACGCACCGGCAGGATCGGGCCGAAGATTTCCTCGCGCATCAGGCGTGCGTCGGCGGGCGGTTCCAGCACGATCGCCGGCGGGAACAGGCGCTCGCGAGCCGCCCGCGTCGGGTCGACCGCAACGGGCTGCAGCACGACGCAGCCACGCTCGCGCGCGTCGTCGAGCAGCGATTGCAGGCGCGCGAAATGCGCGTCGTCGATGATCCGGGTGTAGTCCGGCGCGGCGCCTTCGCCGATGTCGCCGTAGCGCGCGCGCAGCTGCGCCACCAGCGCCGGCACGAACGCATCGCGGCGCGCCGCATCCACCAGCGCGTAGTCGACGCCGATGCAGGTCTGCCCCGCGTTGAACCATTTCCCGCTCGCGATGCGCGCCGCCGCCACGTCCACCGGGAAATCCGCGCAGACGATCGCCGGCGCCTTTCCGCCGAGCTCCAGCGTCACCGGGGTCAGGTTCGGCGCGGCGGCGGCGAGCACCTTGCGGCCGACTGCCGTCGAACCGGTGAACAGCAGGTGGTCGAACGGCAGCGCGGCGAAGGCCGCGCCGACGTCCGGACCGCCGAGCGCGACGGCGACGCGATCATCCGGGAACACCTCGCCGAGCAGCGCGCGCAGCCAGCGCGCAGTGCGCGGCACGTGCTCCGACGGCTTGACGCAGGCGTGGTTGCCAGCGGCGATCGCCGACACCAGCGGCACCAGCGCCAGGTTCACGGGGTAATTCCAGGGCGCGATGATCCCGACCACGCCCAGCGGCTGCGGCCGCAGTTCGGCACGCGCCGGCCACAGCTTCCAGCCGCTGCGGACGCGCCTGGGCCGGGCCCAGCGCCGCAGGTTGGCGAGGGCGTGGTCGATCTCGGCGCGGACGATCATGGTTTCCGACAGCAGGTTCTCGTGCCTGGAGCGGTGGCCGAAATCGTCGCGGATCGCGGCATCCATGGCCTCCGTGCCCGCGGCGAACGCAGCCTTCAGCCGCTTCAGGTCCGCTTCGCGCTGCGCGAGCGTCGGCCGCCGCGCCTCCCACGCGTCGCGCAGCCGTCGAAGGACTGGCGCGAGATCCTCCGGGCGCGTGTCGGGCGAGCTTGCTCGCGTGGCGGCGGTGGGGGCGTCCATGCGGTGCAGTGTAGTCGCGGCGCTACAATCGCGGCATGTCCAATGCCCCCCGTTCCGTGCGTCCCTACCGCGGCGTGCTGCCGACCACCGGCGAGCGCGTCTATGTCGATCCGGCCGCCACGCTCATCGG
>DATJDY010000274.1:0-6869 GCA_035497155.1 Luteimonas sp. | reverse complement strand
CTCCGCGCTCGGCGGTAGCCGCGTCCAGATCGGCGGCCCTACTGGCGCGTTCGTCGTCGTCGTCTTCAACGTCATTGCACGCCACGGGTACGACGGGCTCGTTCTGGCCACGCTGATGGCCGGCGTGATGCTGGTGGCGATGGGCCTGGCGCGCCTAGGCGCGGTGATCCGCTTCATCCCGGATCCGGTGATCGTCGGATTCACCGCGGGCATTGCCGTGATCATCTGGATCGGCCAGTGGCAATACTTCTTCGGCCTGCCGGCGCCGGGCGGCGAGGCGTTCTACCTCAAGGCGTGGGTGCTGCTGCAGTCGCTGCCGGCACTGCATCCGGCGACGACGATCATCGCGTTCGGCAGCCTCGTGCTGGCGCTGTGGGGGCCGCGCATCCCGGGCCTGGCGAAGGTGCCGGGGCCGCTGCTGGCGATGATTGCGGCCACGGTCGCGGTGGCGGTGTGGAAGCCGGCTGGCGTGGCGACGATCGCCTCGACCTTCGGCGACATCCCGCGCACGCTGCCGACGCTGAAGGTGCCGGCGCTGTCGTTCGACCTGCTGGTGACGCTGCTGCCCTCGGCGTTCACCATCGCCATGCTCGGCGCGATCGAGTCGCTCCTGTCGGCGGTGGTGGCCGACGGCATGGCCGGCACGAAGCACGATTCCAACCAGGAACTGGTGGGGCAGGGCGTGGCCAACATCCTGTCGCCGCTGTTCGGCGGCATCGCCGCGACCGGCGCGATCGCGCGCACCGCCACCAGCATCCGCAACGGCGCGACCAGTCCGCTCGCCGGCCTCGTGCATTCGGCATTGCTGGTGCTGGTGCTGCTGTTCGTCGCCCCGTACGCGGGCCAGGTGCCGCTGGCGGCGCTCGCCGCGATCCTGTGGGTGGTCGCCTGGAACATGAGCGAGGCGCGCCGCTTCCTGCGCATGGTGCGCAAGGCGCCGCGCGCCGACGTCGCCATCCTGTTGATCACCTTCGTGCTGACGATCGTCACCGACCTCGTGGTGGCGGTGAACATCGGCGTGATCCTGGCCATGTTCCAGTTCATGCGGCGCATGGCCGCCGCCGTGGAAGTGGTCGCGCACGATCCGGCCAGCGTCCGCCACGAGCTCGCCGCGGCGGGACTGGCGGAGCTGCCGCGCGGCGTCGCGGTGTACTCGATCGACGGCCCGTTCTTCTTCGGCTCGGTCGATTCGCTGGAACGCGCGTTGTCGTGGTCGCGCGAAGCGCCGACGACGGTGGTGCTGCGGCTGGACCGCGTGCCCTTCATCGATGCGACGGGCCTGAAGCGGCTCGAGTCGACGATGGCGGCGATGGGCCGGCGCGACGTGCGCGTGCTGCTGGCCGGCGCCAACCTGCGCGTGCTGCGCAAGCTGGTGCGCTCCGGCATCGTCGCGCGCGAGGGCGCGACCAACTATTTCGGAGACCTGGCCGGCGCGCTCGCCTGGCTGCAGCGCGAAGCGGCCTGACCGTCGTCGCGGGGCAGCGCGCGATGCGCCCCCGCGCCCTCAGAGCACCTCGGACGCGTGGTCGGCCAGGCGCGAGCGCTCGCCGCGGCGCAGGGTGACGTGCGCGCTGTGCGCCCAGTCCTTGAACCGGTCCACCGCGTAGGTGAGGCCCGATGTCGTCTCCGTGAGGTAGGGCGTGTCGATCTGCTCGACGTTGCCGAGGCAGATGATCTTGGTGCCCGGGCCGGCGCGGGTGATCAGCGTCTTCATCTGTTTCGGCGTCAGGTTCTGCGCCTCGTCGAGGATGAGGTAGCGCGACAGGAACGTGCGCCCGCGCATGAAGTTCAGCGAGCGGATCTTGATGCGCGAGGCGAGCAGGTCGTTGGTCGCCGCGCGGCCCCACGAGCCGCCTTCCTGGTTGTGCGTGAGCACTTCCAGGTTGTCGGTGAGCGCGCCCATCCACGGCGTCATCTTCTCTTCCTCGGTGCCGGGCAGGAAGCCGATGTCCTCGCCCACGCTGACCGTGGCGCGGGTCATGATGATCTCGCGGTAGCGCTGCGCGTCCATCGTCTGCGCCAGGCCCGCGGCCAGCGCGAGCAGGGTCTTGCCGGTGCCGGCGGTGCCGAGCAGGGACACGAAGTCGATGTCCGGATCCATCAGCGCGTTGAGCGCGAAGTTCTGCTCGCGGTTGCGCGCGGTGATGCCCCATACCGCATGCTGCGCGGTGCGGTAGTCGTCGACGATCTGCAGCGTGACCTTGTCGTCGGTGACCTTCGCGACCTTGAGTTCGGCTTCCTCGTCGCCCGGCAGGTACAGGAACTGGTTCGGATACCAGCTGTCGTCCCCGGGTTCCTTGCCGGCGATGCGCGAGATCTCGTAATACGTGCGGCCCTTGTCGGTCCAGGACCGCAGGTCCTTGCCGTGGCGCTGCCAGAAATCCTCGGGCAGCGCGGTGGCGCCGGTGTAGAGCAGGCTGAAGTCGTCGAGCGCGCGGTCGTTCTCGTAGTCCTCGTTGACGATCCCCGCGATCGACGCCTTGATGCGCAGGTTGATGTCCTTCGACACGAACACGACGTTCGCGTCGGGCTCGGCCTCCTTGAGGACGAGGATCGCGCCGAGGATGTGGTTGTCGGGGATGACGGCGCCGAAGCGCTTGCCGGAGTCGAAGCTGCCGGTCTGGAAGCGCAGCCGGCCCACGCTCGCCGCGCCGCGCAACTGCAGCCCCTTCGGCCGCTGCAGGGGCAGGCCGTCGGTGATGTCGTGGTTGGGATCGGCCTCGATCAGCTCGTTGAGGAAGCGGCTGACCTGGCGCGCGTTGCGGCTGGCTTCGGACGTGCCCTTCTTGGCGTTGTCGAGTTCCTCCATCACCTGCATCGGCAGGTAGACGTCGTGTTCCTCGAACTTGAACAGCGCCGTCGGGTCGTGCATCAGCACGTTGGTGTCGAGGACGTAGATCCGCTTGCCGTGCGTCATTGAGTGGCTTGTTCCTGGTTGGATAGGCAATGCCCGAGGGCTTCGAGGACCGCTTCGGCGTGGCCCGGAACCTTCACCCCGCGCCATTCCCGCCGGAGCACGCCGTCGGGGCCGATGAGGAAGGTGCTGCGCACGACGCCGATGAACTCGCGGCCGTAGAGCTTCTTGGGCTGGATCACGCCGAAGGCCTGGCACAGCGCCTCGTCGGGATCGCTGGCGAGCGGGAAGCGGAAACCCTGCTTCGCGCTGAAGTTGTCGTGCGACTTCACCGAATCGCGCGAGGCGCCCAGCACCTCGGCGCCGAGCTTGCGGAATTTCGGCAGCAGCGCGTTGAAGTCCAGGCCCTCGGTGGTGCAGCCGGGCGTGGAATCCTTCGGGTAGAAGTAGAGCACCAGCCAGTGACCCGCTTGATCGCCGAGGGTCGTGGTGGTGCCGCCGGAAAGCGCCAGCGGCAGCGTGAGCACCGTCTTCGGCAGCTTCTTCCCGATGGCGACCATGTCAGTGCTTCATGCTCCTGCGCCTGGAAACTTCATTCCTCAGAACTTCATCGGATCCATGATGGCGTCGAGGTTCAGGTGGTCGCAGAACTCGAGGAAGTCGTCGCGCAACGCGGCGATGTGCATGTCGGCCGGGATCCCGATCGTGACCTGCGCGGTGAACATCTCGGCGCCGGTCTGCATCGCGCGGTAGCGCGAGCAGTGCAGGCTCTCGATCGTGATCGACTGGCGGTCGAAGAAATCGGCGAGCTGGAACAGGATGCCGGGCTTGTCCGCCGCAACCACTTCGATGACGTAGGGCAGCAGGTTCGACTGCACCGGCTTCGGGCCGGTGCGGTACCACACCAGCTTCAGGCCTTCGTCGCGCTCGAGCTTGCCGAGCATGGTCTCGAGCTTGGCCACCGCGTCCCACGAGCCCGTGGCCAGCGCGGTCACCGAGACATCTCGCCCGACGGTGGCCAGGCGGGTGTCGACCAGGTTGCAGCCGCTGTCCGAGATCCGGCGGGTCACCGCCAGCAACGGGGACCGCGGATGCGTCGTATAGGCGTTGATCAGCAGGTGGTTCTCGTTCGGCGACGGACGGAGGGAATCGGGGTCGGTCAAGGCGGCGTCCGTGGCGTTGGGCTGCGCCCCGCACAGGCGCGCGGGGCCGGAAGCCAGCATACTTGCCCGTGCTTCGGCGCCGCAAGTAACATCGGCCGGGCACCGCCGACCCCCACGGAGCAGCCCCGCTTGCGACTTTCCGGCAGCATCACCGCCCTGGCCACGCCCTTCACGGCGGCCGGGGAGCTCGACCTCGACGCCTGGCGCCGCCTGCTGCAACTGCAGCTGGACGGTGACAGCCTGGACGTGGTCGTGGCCGGGTCCACGGGCGAGGCGGCGGCGCTGCAGGACATCGAATCCGAAGCCTTGCTGCGCATCGCGGTGGAAACCGCGCGCGGCACCATCCCCGTGCTGGCGGGCACCGGCCTGTCGAACACCGACAAGACGATCGAGCAGACGCGTCGCGCCGCCGCGCTGGGCGCCGATGCCGCGCTAGTCGTGACGCCGCCGTACGTGCGGCCGACGCAGGCGGGACTCGACGCGCACTTCCGCGCGGTCGCCGACGACGGCGCGCTGCCGGTGGTGCTCTACAACGTGCCGGGCCGCACCGGTTGCGACCTGCTGCCGGAGACCGCGGCGGCGCTCGCCGGGCATCCGCGCATCGTCGGCATCAAGGAAGCGCGCAATGAACCCGAGCGCATGGCGGCGCTGCTGCCGTTGCGCGACCAGGGTTTCGCGGTGCTCAGCGGCGACGATCCGACCGCGATGCGGGCAATGCTCGCCGGCGCGGATGGCCTCGTGTCCGTCGCGTCGAACGTGCTGCCGCGCGCGATGCGGCGGCTTTGCGACCTGTCGCGCGGCGCGCGCGATGCCGGCGCGGCGCGCGCGCTCGACGCGCGGCTGCAGCCGGTGTTCGCGTTCCTCGGCGCCGAGCCCAATCCCATTCCGCTGAAGGCCTTGCTCGCGCGGATGCAGCTCGGCCACGGCCTGCGACTGCCACTCACGACGCTGTCGCCCGCGCTCGCCGGCGATGCCGACCGCGCCGTCGCGGCGGTCAACGAAATCGAACACGCGTGCCGCGACCCACTCGCGGCCTGACCAGGAGATCCAAGATGCGCCGTATCACGCTTTCCCGCTCCACCCTCGTCGCGGTGCCGGCGGCCCTGCTGCTTGCGGCCTCGGTCTCCGGCTGCCACTGGTTCAGGAAGGACACCGGATTCGAGAAGACCGGCGAGGCCCGTCCGCTCGAACTGCCGCCGGGCCTCGATGCACCGGATACCGCGGGCGCGATGCTGCTGCCCGATGCGAAGCCGATGTCGGTGACGCGTTCGTCGCTCGGCGGCGGCCCGTCGGCGGCTTCGGGCACTGGATTCACCGTCGCCGGCGACCGCGATGCGGTCTTCGCGAAGGTCGGCGATGCCCTGGCGAAGATCCAGGGCGTGACCATCGCCAGCAAGGCGCAACTGCTGGGCGCCTACGACGTCGACTACGGCGGCGTGAAATTCCTCGTGCGCGTCAGCAAGACGGATGCGGGCAGCTACGTTTCGGCGGTGGATCCGCGCGGCATGCCGGCCAGCGGCGAAGCGCCCGGGAAGCTGCTTTCGGCGATCAAGGCCGCGATCGGCGGCTGAGCCCGCCCATGGCGCGGCGCGCGATGGCGCGCCACGCCCGTTCCCGCGTTCGCGCCCGGTTCGCCGGGCGCTGCGTTTTCAGCGCTCCAGCAGCGGAAGCTTGCCGGGCTTGCCATCCCACTCGGCGGCGTCCGGCGGCGCGTCCTTGCGGACCGTGATCACCGGCCAGTCCTTCGAGAGCTCCGCGTTGAGCGCCACGAAGGCTTCCTGGCCGGCGGGCACGTCGTCCTCCGGGTAGATCGCGTTCACCGGGCACTCCGGCTCGCACAGCGTGCAGTCGATGCACTCGTCGGGATCGATGACGAGGAAATTCGGGCCTTCGTGGAAGCAGTCGACCGGGCACACCTCGACGCAGTCGGTGTACTTGCACTTGATGCAGTTCTCGGTGACGACGAAGGGCATGGGGTTTCTCCGGGAGAGCCGGGGAATTATCGCAGGGAAGCCAGGAACGACGAAGCCCACGCTTGCGGCGTGGGCTTCGGGGGTGGTGTATGGCGCTCCCTACGAGATTCGAACTCGTGTTTTAGCCTTGAGAGGGCCACGTCCTGGGCCTCTAGACGAAGGGAGCGGGGTGGCCTGCGGAGGTGGCCCGCCGACCCCGGCTGGACGGCCGGACCCCCCTTGCAGCATGGCTGCTCGCGGGGCTTGCTAGTATAGGGGGCTTGGTTGCCGCAAGGCAACGCCTCCACTGCCCGCGGCCCGACCGCCAAGATGCCCAGCCAAGACCCCGCAAACGCCGCCGGAAACGCCTTGCAGCCGCGCCTGCTGCAGTCCCGGACCATCTCGCGCGATGGCCACACGATTTCCCGCAAGGACATCAGCCCGAACGCGCTGCGCGTGCTGTATCGCCTGCGCGACGGCGGCTTTGCCGCATACCTCGTCGGCGGCGCGGTGCGCGACCTGCTCGTGGGCGGCAGCCCGAAGGATTTCGACGTCGCCACCGACGCCACGCCCGAGCAGGTCAAGTCGCTGTTCCGCAACTGCCGCCTGATCGGCCGGCGCTTCCGCCTGGCGCACGTGGTGTACGGGCGCGAGATCATCGAAGTCGCGACCTTCCGCGCCAACAGCGACGACGGCAGCGGCGACCGCCAGCTGCACGAAGGCGGTCGCCTGCTGCGAGACAACGTCTACGGCACGATCGAGGACGACGCGGTGCGTCGCGACTTCACCGCGAACGCGCTGTACTACGCGATCGAGGATTTCTCGGTGCGCGATTACTGCGGCGGCTTCGAGGACGTGCAGAACCGGGTGATGAAGCTCATCGGCGATCCGGAAACGCGC
>DATJDY010000273.1:0-26094 GCA_035497155.1 Luteimonas sp. | reverse complement strand
CTGATCGTCGCCGCGTTCAACCGCTTCGAGTTGCCGTCCGGCCTGCATCCCTGGCTCGGCCTGGCCAGCGCGCTGGCGCTGTTCGCGCTGACCGACCTGGTCGAGGGCAGCGGCTACCTCGCGGTGTACCTGGCCGGCATCGTCGTCACCAACCGCCCGTTGCGCGATCGCCACCAGTTGCTGGCGCTGCAGGACGCGATCACCTGGTTCGCGCAGCTGATCATGTTCCTGCTGCTCGGCCTGCTGTCGTCGCCGCACGACCTGCTGCCGATCCTGTGGCCGGCGCTGGGCGTGGCCGCGTTCCTGATGTTCGTCGCGCGCCCGGCCGCGGTGCTGCTGTGCCTGCTGCCGTTCCGCTATCGCGCGGCGGAACTGGGCTTCATCTCCTGGACCGGCTTGCGCGGCGCGGTCGGCATCTTCCTGGCGTCCATCCCGTTGCTGGCACGGCTGCCGAACGCGTGGCTGTACTTCAACGTCGCCTTCGTGGTCGTGATCGTGTCGCTGCTGGTGCAGGGCTGGACGCTCGCGAAGGTCGCGCACTGGCTCGGGGTCGCGGTGCCGCGCAAGGATCCGAACATCCGCCGCATCCGCCTCGACCTGCCCGGCCAGCTCGAATCGGAGATGGTGGGCTACCGCATCGCGCCCGCGAGCGCCGCGCTGCGCGGCACGCCGCTGCCGGGCCAGGTGCGGCTGGCGATGGTGGTGCGTCGCGGCAACATCCTGCTGCCCGCGGACTGCGGCGCGCTGGCCGCGGACGACTACGCCTATTTCATCGCGCCCGGCGGCCACGCGCCGCGCCTGGACTGGCTGTTCGCCGACGGCAGCGACGCGCGCGAGGCCGAACAGGAAACCTTCGGCAGCTTCATGCTGCCGGGCGACGTCCCGCTCGGCGAGCTGGCGAAGTTCTACGGCTTGCCGGTGCCGAAACGCATCGCGAAGTACACCGCCGCGCAGCTGTTCGACGAGCGCTTCGACCGCGACCCGCAGGTCGGCGACCGCCTCGCCTTCGGCCGCGCGATCCTGGTCGTGCGCAGCCTCCGCGAGGACCGCGTCGCCAAGATCGGCCTGCGCTTCGCGGGCGTCGGCGAGCGGCTGATCTCGGGCTGACTTCGGGCTGCCCGCGCGCCAGTCCCGGTCGGACTGCGTCGATCCCGGGCGGCTTCCAGCTGGCGTCGCGACTCAGTCGCCGAGGCGCGTCCAGACGCGGCGGTTCGGATCGAGTTCGGATTTCACCATCGTGTCCGCGCGCACGCCGAAGCCGCATACCGCCAATGGGCCCTCGACACAGGCATCCAGTCCGAACGCCTGCTCGATGTCGACCTCGTTGATCGCCGCGGTGACGAACGCGCCCAGTCCCCGCTCGGTGGCGGCCAGCTGCAACGTCTGCGAGAGATGGCCGACATCGAGCACCACCACCCGGTACGCCTTGGCGTGGTTGCGATACTTCCAGAAGTTGCGGCCGAAGCGCGGGGCGAGCACCACCATCGCATGCGCGTCGGCGAAGTAGTCCTGGCCGGCCACGGCCGTCCGGGCGAACGCGTGCAGGCCGGCGGCATCGCCGGCCCAGGGCAGCGCTTCCAGCGCGTGTTCGACGGGACGATAGTGGTACAGCCCCGGGCGCACGCCTTCCACGCGCTGCACGATGACCCAGGCCTCGGTGGGGTGGAGCGCGCCGCCCGACGGGCTCGTCTTCTTCAGCACCTCGAAGCCTGGCGCGGCGTCGACGCGGGCCCGCGCGCCGAACACGCGTTCCAGCACGCGCGCGAAGTCGTCCTGCGACAGCGTCGTGCCGGTATCGAAGTTGCGGCAGGTCGTGCGCGCGTCGAGCAGCGCGTCGAAGCCGTCCCGGGCCGCGCGCGCCAGCGGCGTCACCGTACCGTTCGCCGAGACCGGCGCGCGCAGCGCCGGCGGCGGGGGGCCGTAGCGATCCCGCAGGCCCTGCGCACTGCCGACGCCGTGCGCCTCCATGCTGCGCGGCGCATCCTCGTCCTGCCAGCGCGACGCGCCATGCACGACCGCAGCCAGTCCGTGCCAGTGCCCGCCACGCACCGCGTCATCGGCCGCGCGCGCCGGATCCGCCGCATCGGCGAGCAGCAACCCGGCGTCGAGCAGGCGTTGCACGCGCTCGGCACCGTGCGCGGACCGCAGCGCATCCGCGTTGTGCCAGTCGCCCGGCCCGACCGTCCCGAGCAAAGGCAGGTCGCCTGCGTCCACGACGACCGGCGCCGGCAGGTGCGGCGCCCGCGCCAGCCATTCCATGCGGGTGACCACGCCCGTGCCGCCGCGCAGCAGCCCGGCAAGTTCGAATTCGGCGCGCTCGCGGGGTTCAAGCAAGAGCGCGGCGCAGCGGCGGAGTTGCATCGGATTCCTGCCCGTCGGGGGATGGCGTGGGCGAGGCCGGATGATGGCGCCTCGCGCTTGTGCCGGCAACGCATTGGCGCTAGCGTGCGCTCCGGGCATACCGCCCCAGGGGAAAACGAATGGCGAACAGCAAGGGTCCGGGTCCGGGGCCGATGCATCCTGATGTCACGAACCGGCTGCTCGACATGCTGTCGACGGACGACGATTTCCGCGACCTGTTCGCGCGCGATGCGGGCGCGGCCATCGCGCAGGTCGGCGGCGATCCGTCCGGCGGCGAGTGCATGCAGCTCGCGGCCGGCCACACGCTCGCGTCCAAGGAGCAGATCGCGGCCGACCGCGAGAAGCTGATGAACGTGATGAACGTGCCGTGGAGCTTCGACGGCGCGACCGACTTCCGCTCGCGCTGACGTCGACCGGCCTGCCTGCCCTAGCGGCTGGCGCCGGCCCCGGATCCAGGCAAGGACGCAACCCAACGTTCGCGAATGGGAGTCGGGAGTTCACGCTCCGGCCAGGCTCGCAGGAATGCGTCGCGCGCCTTCGCCGCGGCCGCGGCGTTGCCCGCCTGTTGCTGCAACTCGGCCTCGTCCAGCAATGCAAGCGTAGTGTCGGCGACACGCATCGCCATCAGCTCGGCACCGGTCGGGTCCTCGACATAGGCGCGGCCACGGTGCTGCTGCAACCAGCGCGCCTGCGCCAGCGCACCGGTGGCGTCGCCGCCAGCGCGCAGCGCGCGCAGCAGCGCCGAGTGCACCGGCACGATCGAATCGCGGCGCGCAGCCAGCGGAGACAGGCGGGCGACCGCGGCGGCGGCGTTCCCGTCCATGCGGTCGGCTTCCGACAAGAGCACGGTCCGCATCTGCGACAGCATCGGATATTGAGCGGCGATGCCCGCATCGCCGCCCTGCAATGCCGCCTGCAGCGATTGCCTGTCTCCTCCCATTGCCGCGACGTACCCCAGCGATTGCAAGATGGAGAGGAAGTTCGGCCGGTCGGTTTCATCCGCGCTTGCGATCCGCGACCGGACGAGATCGATTTCCCGTCGCAGCATGGCGCGGGTCGCGACGGGTTCCGTGCCCAGCAGGGTCGCGAGCACCAGCTTGCGCGTGCGCTGGCTGGTCGCCGCGTAGACGGGCTCGGCGCGTTCGGCCGCCTCGACCGCCTCGTCCGCGCGCTGCACAGCCTCCGCCCAGCGCCCTTGGTCGACGGCGAACACCGACGCCTGTTCCGGCACCGAGATTTCCCCGGTGGCGACACCCGTCTGCCTGCGCAAGGCAAGGACCTTGGCCACGTTCGCCCAGTCGCGCTGCGCCGCATAGGCGGCGGCATATGAATACACCGCGCCCTGGTAGCCCGCGGCGCGCGACGCTTCGAACTGCGCGATCGCATCGCGGTACCGCTCCAGGCCGACCAGCGCGATGCCCCGCAGGTAGTGGGCGGGTCCCTGGCGCTCGTATTGCGGCACCGTCACCGCCTTGGCTTCGACGAGGGCGGCTTCGAAGTCGCCTGCGTCGAAGGCCTCCATCTGCCCCAGGATCATGTGCGCGCTCAACGCATCCGGATACAGGCCCAGCAGTTCATGCCAACGCTGCATCGCCGGTGCCGGTGGCCCCAGCCTCGAGAGCGTGGCGTCCAGTTGCAGGCGCTCGCGGTCGGTGAGCCTGTCGCGAAGCCGCGAGGCGGCTTTGAATTCGCGCCGGGCAGCGACGAAGTCGCCCAGCTGGCTGATATAGACGACGCCCGTCGCGAGATGCGCCAGCGCGAACTGGGGATCCAGCTGCTGCGCGCGCTGGTAGTAGCCCAGCGCCTCCTTGCCCTTGCCCTCCGCCTGGCGCCTCGTGCCGAGCGCATAGGACTTGAGCGCGTCCAGGTTCGACGTGGTGACGTTGGGCAATGGGACGGACGTGCGCTGGATCGACTCGACCGCTTCGCCAAGCCGGTTGCGCAAGTCGGAAGTGATGCCGTCGATCGACGACAGCGCAGAATCGGTGCCGCGTCCGTCGCGGGACACGGCGTACACGGTGGTCTGGGTATGCGGATCGATGACTTCCGCGCTCACGCGCAACCGCCCACCGACTTCGGCGACCGTCGGCAGGATCACGGCGCGCGCGCCGTCGCGCAGCGCGATCTCGGAGGAGATGGCGCGATCGAGCACCGTATCCGGCTTGCGGCGCATGCGCTCGAGCGTGTCGCGCGCCTTGAGGTCGCTGAGCACGTTGACGTAGCGCGACTGCTCGAGGCTGATCCGGAACGCCTGTTCGAGCGAGTCGTCGAGCACGCTGTCGCCGGTGAGGTTGCGCAGGTCGCCGACGACGACCCAGTCGCGCTCGTTGAAGGCGATCGCGGGCTGCGGCCGCGTCAGGAACCATGCGCCGCCGACCAGGCCGGCAACGAGCAGGAGTTCCGCGGCGAGCGCGGTCGGGCGGCGCCACACCGGGATGTCGCGCCAGGCCTTCGCGCGGTTCTGCTGCGGCGCGCGCAGCGGCGAGATGCCGGGCTCTCCGACTTCGTACACCTGTTGCGATTGCGGCACGCCCTTGAAGCGCCAGCGGCCCCAGTCCTTCCAGATCAGCTGGTCGCCGCGCTCGCCGAGCTCGCGCGCGGCGCGGTGCGCCAGCGGTTCGGCGGTGGCCGACAGCAGGATCTGGCCCGGCCGCGCCAGCGTCATCAGGCGGCCCGCCATCGGCTTGGCCAGGCCCTCGACTTCCAGCGGCTTGGCGCCGAAGGACACCGCGGCGTCGCTGTTGCGCCAGGTCAGCACCTCGCCCACGTGCAGGCCGGAGCGCGCGCGCAGTTCGAGGTCGTGGCGCGCGAGCTTGCGGCGCTCGCCGATGTCGCGCAGGCCGCGCGCGTAGTCCAGCGCGAAGCCGAGGCCGTCGACCGCGCGGTCGAACAGCAGCAGCAGGCCGTCGGAGCGGTCGATCAGGCGGCCGCGCCACTGCTGCTGCAGGCCGAGCACGAGGCGGTCGTGTTCGCGGAACAGCTCCGCGGCGGCGGCATCGCCCAGGCGTTCCACCAGCTGCGTGGAGTCGCACAGGTCGGTCAGCAGCAGCGTGCGGACCTGCGGCGTCTCGGCGGCGCCGGGGGCGCCCGGATCGTTGTCCACCCGCTGTCCCGGCAGGTTGTCGTTTGCGGCGTGCATCCTGGCGTCCCTGCGTCGCGCGCCTAGACCGGCGCCAGCACGGCGTCCTGCCATTCCACGCGGTTGCCGCCCAGGCGCTTGGCGCGGTACAGCGCGGCGTCCGCGCTCGCGTACCAGTCGTCCCAGGCCTGCGCCGGGCTCACCGGACAGGCGCCGATGCTGAGCGTCGCGATCTGCGGCGGCGCGGGCTGCAGCTTGTACAACGCCTGCGCCGTGTCCACCACGAACTGGGCGATGCGCACGATGTCGGCCTGGCGCTCGGCGCCGACCAGCAGGCAGAACTCGTCGCCGCCGAGGCGGCAGGCGATGTCGTCGGGCCCCGCGGCCGAACGCAGGATGTTGGCCACGCCCTGCAGCACGCGGTCGCCGACCAGGTGGCCGTGCTCGTCGTTGATGCCCTTGAAGCGGTCGCAGTCGATCAACAGCAGGCCGCGGCCGGCGAGCATGTCGTGCCGGCGCCGCTGGTCCAGGTGCAGCTGGAAGCCGCGACGGTTCGCCAGGCCGGTGAGTTCGTCGGTGCGCGTCAGCGCTTCGGTCTGGGTGAGCCTGTGGGTCGTGGCGCGCAGCGTGTCGAGCGCCGACTGCAGGTCGACGTTGCGGCGGCGCAGGCGGCCGATCAGGCTCTGCTCGTTCAGCACCACGCGGGCGATGGCCCGGCGCAGGAAGTGGGCGAGCAGCGTCGGCGACCGCTGCGCCATCGGATCGAACTCGTCCTGGCGCAGCTCCAGCAGCACCGCGCTGCCCACCGCCACGGCATCGGCGCTGCGGGCGTGGTCGCCGATCAGCAGGCCGAGCTCGCCGAAGAATTCGTGCCGCCCGAGGCGCTTGGGCACCAGGTCGTCGCCGAAGTCGAGGTCCACCTCGCCCTGCACGACCACGTACATGGTCGTGCCCAGGTCGCCGCGCCTGAACAGGGATTCGCCGGCCGGCACCAGGCGCGGCCGTCCGAATTGCTCGAACAGCGCGTATTCCTCCGCGGTCAGTACCGTGGACGATTCCATGCCCGGGTCCGCGCCCCTCTCCGTGACCGCGGCGACGCGGTCGGCTCCAGTGCCCATCACGACTCTCATGTCGTGGTTGAACGGAAGAGTAGCACCGCACCGGCCGCAGCTCAGTGCGGCGGCCCGCACGGAATGGCGGTTGCGCGGGCCGGGCGGAACGGCGGCGGGCGGTCAGCGCGGGAGCGGCAGCGGATCCTCGCGGTAGATCGCGATGTGGGGTTCGCCGTCGGCGCCGATCCAGCCGCGGTACATGCCTTCGGTGTTGAACGGGAAGGCGACGGTGCCGTCGCTGCCGAGGGCGATGGCGCCGCCATCGCCGCCGGCGGCCGGGATCTCCTTGTCGATCACCGCCTCGGCGGCCTTGCGCACCGACTCCCCGGCGTAGCGGACCCGGGCGCAGATGTCGTGGGCGGCGGCGGCGCGGATGTAGTACTCGCCCCAGCCGGTGCCCGACACGGCGCAGCGCGCGTCGGCCCACGTGCCGGCGCCGATGATCGGCGAGTCGCCGACGCGGCCGTAGCGCTTGTCGGTCATGCCGCCGGTGGACGTGCCGGCGGCGAGCTTGCCGTCGCGGTCGAGCGCCAGCCCGCCGACGGTGCCGAAGTGCTTCAGCGTGGCGATGTCGGCGTGCGCCTGGCCGGCCGCATCCTCGCGCAGCGCGCGCTGCAGTTCCTCCCAGCGCTTCTCGACGCGGAAGTACGACGGATCGACCAGCGCGATGCCCTGTTCCTGCGCGAACTTCTCCGCGCCGTCGCCGACCATCATCACGTGCTGCGAGTGGTCCATCACGGCCTGCGCCAGCTGGATCGGGTTCCTGACGCGGTGCACGCCCGCGACCGCGCCGGCCTTGCCGCTGCCGCCGTCCATCAGCGAAGCGTCGAGTTCGTTGCGGCCGTCGTGGGTGAACACCGCGCCCTTGCCGGCGTTGAACTGCGGCGAATCCTCGAGGATCGAGAGCGCCGCCACCACCGCATCGGCCGACGGCTTGCCCTGCATCAGCAGCGCGTGCCCGGCGCGCAGTGCGGCGGTCAGCGCCGCGCGCACTTCCTTTTCGTCGGCGGGCGTCATCGTCTTGCGGTCGACGCCGGCGCCGCCGTGGATCACCAGCATCGGCGCGTCGATCGCGACGAGCACGCCGTCGCGCACCGCGTAGCGATGCTGGAACACGGGCGCGTCGACCTTGCCCTCCGGCAGGTGCAGCACCGAGCCCTTGCCGATGCCGATCGTGTCGACGCGGTCGAGGCGCATCGGCTCGTCTTCCTTCTGCGCCTGCGCGAAGCCGCCGATCACCAGCGTCGCGCCGGCATCGGGCTCGGTCGCGTAGACGCGCGCGCTGCCGTCGCCTTCCACCGCGACCGCTGCGGCTTCGTCGATGCCCAGGCCGAACAGCTTGCGGCCGCCGGCCATCGACTCGGCCTTGGCGACGAATGCGATCAGCCGCCCGAGCCGGTTGCGCTCGCTGAAGTGCGAATCGGTGATGACGCCCTTGAGCAGCGCGGTGTGCAGGAAATCCGTCTCGATGGTGTTCGCCGAGCCGAGCGGGTCGGCGAGCGCGAGCGGGCTCACCTGGCTGCCACCGTCCATCGCGCCGTAGAGGTATTCGCCCTGCATCGCGAGGCCCGCGCTGGTTCCGCCGATCGGCTTGCCCGCGCGCACGTGCGCATCGAGCGCCGCGGCCACCGGCGTGCCGCGCCAGAAGCGCACGTAGCGCGACTGGTCGCCGCCCATGATGAAGATGCCGTCGGCCTTCGCGATCGCGGCGAGCATCGCCGGATCGGTGGCCTGGTCGCGGCTGTCGAACATGAAGGTTTCGGACGACGCGATGCCGCCGATCTCCTTGAAGAACTCGTCGTCGTAGGCATCGACATCGGTGTACTCGGACGCGCCGAGCACGACGATGTGGCCGTTGCCGGCGTGGCGCATGAACCAGCGCAGCGCTTCGTGGTTGCGGTCGCCGCCGCCCATCAGCATGAGGCCCGGCTGCACCTTGCCCGGCGTCGGCGCGGTCGTGTCGCCGATGACGTGGTGGCGCAGCGGCGGCGCCTGCGCCGCGGCCGGCAGCGCGAGCGACAAGCCGAGCAAGAAGGTGGCGATCCCCGGGAGCGCGCGCGCGAATCGCAGGGAAGGCCTGCGGGTGGATACGGGTTGCATGCTCGGCGACTTCATCGGCGGCTCCTCGGGTTGGCTTGTGCCGGGACGAACGAGGGACGGCTTTCCCCCGCCATGCGACGCACGCCGCCGGGAACCGGTGTTTCGGTTATGGTGCGCCCATGCGTGAACTCGACGCCTGGTTCGTCCGCGAAATCCTCGCCCACGAGGATGCGCTCATGCGTTACCTGCGCCGCTGCTGGCCGCATCGCGACGACTTGCATGACCTGCGGCAGGAGGTGTATTGCCGGGTCTACGAAGCCGCCGGCAAGGCGCTGCCGGCCTCGCCCAAGTCCTTCCTGTTCGCGGCCACCCGCCACCTGATGGCCGACCGGCTGCGTCGCGGGCGCGTGGTTTCGATCGAGACAGTGGGTGATCTCGACTCGATGAACGTCTTGGTGGATGAGGCCTCGCCCGAACGCGTCTGCGGCGGGCGGCAGGTGCTGCACCGGCTGTCCGAGGCCTTCGACCGCCTGCCCCGGCGCTGCCGCCAGGTGGTCTGGCTGCGGCGGGTCGGCGACCTGCCGCAGCGGGAAGTCGCGCAACGGATGGGAATCAGCGAAAAGACCGTGGAAAAGCATCTCGCCAAAGGCATGCTCCTGCTTGCGTCGCATTTCTACGGCGACGACGGCGACCCCCCATCGCGCGGGGAACATGCGCCCGGAGAACGGCATGGCCGCCGGCACGCAGACTGAGCAGGTCGCCGCCGCCTGGCTGGCGCGGCTCGATCGCGACGGCTGGTCCGTGGGGACCCAGGCCGAACTGGAGGCCTGGCTCGACGCCGATATCGCCCACCGCGTCGCCTACCTGCGATTGCACGCGGCCTGGGACGAAAGCGGCCGCCTGGCCGCGCTCGGGGCGGGTTGGCAGGGGTCCGAGCCGCCGCCACGCGGGCACTGGCGCGCTGCATTCGGCATGACGCGCGACGCCGGCGCACGGTCCCCGCTCCGCGCGCCCGCGCAGACGCGGCGGGTCGCCTGGGGGTTCGGCGCGGCGGCCGCCGCGCTGGCGGTTTGCCTGCTCTTCGGCCTGGCCTGGTTGCGCTTCGATCAGCCGGTCGAGGCGACGTATCGCACCGCCGTGGGCGACCTGCGCGCGATTCCCCTTGCGGATGGTTCCCGGATCACCCTGAGCAGCGACAGCACCGTGCACGTGAGCCTCGGCCGACGTGAGCGCCACGTCGTGCTGGATCGCGGCGAGGCGTTCTTCGACGTCGCCAAGGACCGCTCGCGTCCGTTCGTGATCGTGGCCGGCGAGCGCCGCGTGCGCGTGGTCGGCACGCGCTTCGCGGTGCGCCGCGGCGGCGAGGCGGGCGTCGGCTTGCGCGTGATCGTGACCCAGGGCCTGGTGCAGCTGGAGTCCGGCCCCGGCGCCGACGGCCGCGCGCGCGCCAGCACCCTGCTGCCGCCCGGCAGCGTGGCGCTGGCCAGCGCCACGGGACTGGTGGTCCGCACCGGCACCGTCGCCGATGCCGAGCGCGCGCTCGACTGGCGCAACGGCTTCCTGGACTTCAACGACACCACGCTGGCCGAGGCCGCGGACGAGTTCAACCGCTACAACCGCCGCAAGCTGGTGATCGGCGATCCCGGCGCGGGCACGCTGCGGGTCGGCGGACATTTCCGCTGGTCGAACGTCGACGCCTTCGTGCGCCTGCTGGAGCTCGGCTTCCCGGTGCGCGCCGAAATGCATGGCGACACCGTGGTGCTGCATAGCAGCAACGGTTGAACCCGCGCGCCGCGCTGCGGGATTCGCGCGGGTCGTTCGTCCCGGGGATTCGAAGGCGCCGGCCCGTGCGCCACTGGGGAGAGCTCCGATGCGGTCCTTGCGTGTCCTGATGTTGAGCCTTGCCTGCTCGGCCGCGCTCGCGGCGCAGGCGCAGACTGCCGCGCGCACGCGGATCGACATTCCGGCCGGCGACCTCGCCACGGCGCTGTCCGAAGTCGCGCGCCAGTCGGGCGCGCAGGTGATCTTCCGCGCCGACCAGATGAGCGGCCTGCGCACCAACGGGGCGCACGGCGACCTGACCACCGACGAGGCGCTGCAACGCGTGCTGCAGGGCAGCGGCTTCGGCGTGCGCCGCGACAGTTCGGGCGCGCTGGTGATCGTGAAGCAGGCGCCGGCGCCCGCCGCCACTTCGCCCGCGCGACGTGCGACGCCGCAGCCACAGGCGACGCAGGCGACACCCGACGGCACCGCGACCCCAGCCCCGACCGAACTGCAGACCGTCGAGGTCGTCGGCTCGCGCATCCGTCGCGCCGAAATCGAGGGCCCGGCGCCGATCACCGTCGTCACCGCCGCCGAGATCCAGGCCGCCGGCTTCACCACCGTGCCGGAAGTGCTGCGCTCGATGACGCAGAACAACGGCGAAACGCAGAGCCAGCAGTCGTCGAGCGCCGGCGACTTTTCGCCCGGCGGCGAACAGGTGGACCTTCGGGGCCTCGGCCCCAACCACACGCTGGTGCTGGTCAACGGCCGCCGCATCGCCGACTTTCCCATGCCCTTCAAGGGCCGCAGCAACTTCACCGACATCTCCAACATCCCGCTCGGCATGGTCGAGCGCATCGAGGTGCTCACCGGCAGCGCCTCGGCGGTGTACGGTTCCGACGCGATCTCCGGCGTCGTCAACTTCGTCCTGAAGAAGGACGCCGACGGCACGACGATCAGCCTCCGCCGCGGCGACACCACGCGCGGCGGCGGCGATTCGACCACCCTGAGCCTGTCGACCGGCTTCTCGCGCGGCCCCTTCAACGCCGTGTTCGGCGTGGAGCTCGTCGACCAGAAGCCGTTGTGGGCCTACGACCGGCCGATCCAGGACTCGGTGAAGGATTCGCCGGACCCGCGGGCCGCGTCGCGGCGCGCGTTCCTGCGCACCGCCTGGGACCGCGACGATGGCGACAACGAGTACTACGTCGACCCGGGCCAGTCCGTCTGCGATTCGCTCGCGTACCTCAACGGCAACAGCACCTATCGCGCGAGCCGCCGCAGCTGGGGCCGCTACGATCCCGTCGAGGACGAATATCCGCCGGGCTACTTCTGCGGCAGCGACGAGGCCATCGGCTACGGCACCATCCTGAGCCAGCGCCGCGGCGCGAACGCCTACGCCTCGCTCAGCTACATGTTCGGCAACGGCAACGAGTGGTTCGCCGACGTGCAGATGGGCTACCACAAGGTCGAGCTGTTCACCGACGTGCGCAGCTGGAACTACATGGCGCCGGACGGCAACGAGGAAGGCTACTTCTACAACCAGGCCAGCGACCAGGTCGAATACTGGCAGCGCCAGTTCTCGCCGGAGGAAATGGGCGGGCTCGACCGCGGCATGATCCGCAACAAGCAGAAGACCTTCGGCATCACCACCGGCTTCAAGGGCTCGTTCGCGCAGAACTGGGACTGGGAGGCGGCGCTGAGCCACTCGCAGTACGACGCGCAGATCGGCTGGCCGCAGATCGTCGCCAGCAAGGCGAACGACCTGTTCCTGGGCCCGCAGCTCGGCGTGGACGACGAGTACGGCCTGCCGATCTTCAACGCGGATCCGGCGCGGCTGTACACGCCGCTGACGCAGGCCGAATACGACTCGATCGCCGCGTACACGATCTACAACCCGAAGTCGCGCACCGACACGATGTCCTTCACGCTGACCAACGGCGAGCTGTTCCACCTGCCGGCCGGCGACGCGGGCTTCGCCGCTGTGCTCGAGTTCGGCAACCAGGCCTACGACCTGAACCCCGATCCGAAGGCGCTCGACTATTACTACTACAGCTGGAAGGATTCGGACGGCCACGGCAGCCGCAACCGCTGGGCGCTCGCCAGCGAGCTGCGCCTGCCGCTGCTCGACACGGTGAACCTGAGCACCGCGGCGCGCTACGACCAGTACCGCTATTCGGGCACGTCGATCGGCAAGTTCACCTTCAGTGCCGGCCTCGAATGGCGCCCGGTCGACAGCCTGCTCGTGCGCGGCTCCTACGGCACCGCGTTCCGCGCGGCGGACCTGCACTACCTGTACGCCGGCATCGGCAACGACGAAACCTCCGGCGTCGACTACTACCGCTGCCGCACCGAGGAGCCGGACGAGGACATCGTCGACTGCTCCTGGAACGACGAGGGCCTGATCCGCACCCGCGAAGGCAATCGCGCGCTGCGGGCGGAAACCAGCAAGTCGTGGACGGCGGGCATGGTGTGGTCGCCCGGCGAGAACTTCGACGTCTCGCTCGACTGGTTCGACATCAAGATGCGCAACCAGGTGCAGGACATGCGCAACGACGCGATCCTGCAGGACGAGGCCAACTGCCGCCTCGGCGAGCGCGTCGACGGCACGCCGGTCGACATCAACTCGCCGACCTGCCAGGACGCGATCTCGCGCGTGACCCGCATCGGTGGCCGCCTGTACGGCATCTACGTCAACCCGATCAACGTGGCCAGCGAAAGCACCAGCGGCGCGGACCTGAGCCTGCGTTACCGGCTGCAGACGCGCATCGGCGACTTCACCTTCAACGCCGGGCATACCTGGGTGCGCGAGCACACGTTCCAGCAGTTCGACGGCGACGTGGTCGAGGACGAGTTCGAGATCAACAGCGGCTTCGACATCCCGCGCACCAAGAGCAGCGCCGGCGTGACCTGGTCGCGCAACCGCTGGTCGGCCACGCTGCACGGCGACCGCATCGGCAAGCTGCCGAGTTCGGATTCCTACGACCAGGTCTACGATCCGTCGGACGAGAACAGCCCGTGGGTGGACGCGACCTACCGCTACAACGGGTCGGTGCAGTACAACTTCAGCGACCACGCGCAGCTGAGCATCTCCGCGACGAACCTGTTCAACAAGATGCCGCCGAAGGACCCGACCTACACCGCGTATCCCTACTACGACATCAGCTGGTTCGATGCGATCGGCCGCACGATCTACGTGCAGTACACGCACAAGTTCGGGGGCCGGGCGCTGTAGCATCGACGCCGCTGGTGGCAAGGGCCCCCCGCATCCGCCGCGCTCCCCCGCGGCGGATGCGTCACGCGGCTCGCCTCACGATGCGGCGGGCGGCTGCGCGACGTTTCGGTTGCGGCCGCGCCAGGGCGCGTACCAGTGCTGCAGGCGGGTGATGTCGGCCTGCATGTCGTCGCCAGGCTCGAACAGCGGGCCGATGCCGATGGTCTTGCGCGGATAGTCGAAGTACACGGGCAGCACCGGCACGCCGGCGCCCTTCGCGATCTTCCAGAAGCCGGCCTTGAAGCGCGGCACCGGCTTGCGCGTGCCTTCCGGCGCCAGCCCGAACCAGAGCCTGTCGGCGCCGCGGACCATCGCCGCGGCCTGGTCGGCGACGCCGCTGGCGGCATCGCGATTCACGGCGATCACGCCGAGCCGGTCCAGCAGCAGGCTCAGCGGCCACCAGAACAGCTGGTGCTTGCCCAGCACCTTCAGGTCCAGGCCGATGGCGAGCTTCACGGCGAAACCCCACACCGCATCCCAGTTGGACGAATGCGGGGCGCCGATCAACACGAGCTTCGGAATGTCGGGGAACGCGCCCTCCATCCGCCAGCCGCCGGCGCGCAGCACGGCGCGCCCGAGCCAGCGGGCGAAGACATTGCGCTTCACCCGCGGGGCGTTCGGCGGAAGGGGCAGGACGATGTCGGCGGCGGCCTCGGTCATGCGGCTCGGGGTCGGGCGGTCAGTCCCAATTGCGGCCGGTGCGGCCGCGCTTGATCGTACTGCGTTCGCGCTTGGCGTCCAGCCTGCGGACCTTCGATGCGCGGGTCGGCTTCGTCGCCACCCTGGGCTTGGGGGCATGCAGGCCGGCTTCGATGAAGGCGGCCAGGCGTTCGCGCGCGTCCTGGCGGTTGCGGTCCTGGGTGCGGAACCGCTGCGCGCTGAGCACCAGCACGCCCTCGCCGGTCACGCGCCGGTCGCGCTTCGCAAGCAGCCGCTCGCGCACCGGTTCCGGCAGCGACGGCGAGTTCGCGATGTCGAAGCGCAGCTCGACCGCGGTCGCGACCTTGTTGACGTTCTGCCCGCCCGGGCCGGCCGAGCGCACGAAGCGCTCGGTGAGCTCGCTGTCGTCGATGTCGAGGTGGCCTGCGCGCATGGCGGGATTGTAGCGAGGCTGGGAATAGGGAATGGGGAAGAGGGAATGGGGACGCAAGGATTCCGCGCGTCCCCATTCCCCATTCCCTATTCCCCGCTCCTCCCGAACAGCGCCAGCGCCTTGGCGAATTCGGCGTCCGGCGGCGCGATCGCCTCGATGCGTTCGCCGGTGCGGGGATGGTCGAACGCGAGGCGCCGCGCGTGCAGCAGCATGCGGTGGATGCCCATCTCGCGGAAGGCACGGTTGTGGCGGCCGTCCCCGTGGCTGCTGTCGCCGGCGAGATGGTGGAACGCGTGCTTGAGGTGGCGCCGGATCTGCCGGAACCGGCCGGTGCGCGGATGCGCGCACAGCCACGCGTACCGCGAGGTGTCGAAGCCTGCGGAGGGAATCGGCAACTCGCAGGTGGCGAGCACCTCGAAGTCGGTGATCGCGGGCTTCTTCACCGGCTTGCCCGGGCCGCCGTCGAGCGGATGGTCGATGGTGAAGCGCGGTTCCGCGGGCCAGCCGCGGCAGATCGCCCAGTAGTCTTTTTCGATGTTGCGCGTGGCTTCCGGTGCCATGAACGCGCGGCCCAGCGCGGACGCCGTCTCGCGATCGAAGGCGAGCAGCAGGCAGCCGCTCGTCGCGCGATCGAGACGATGGACCAGGAACACCTGTCGCCCGAACTGCTCGCGAAGGCGGTCGGCGGCGAAGTCGGTCTCCCCGCGCGCGAGCGCGCTGTCGTGGACCATCAGGCCCGCGGGCTTGTCGACGACCGCGAGGAATTCGTCCTCGAACAGGACGGGCAATGCACTCATCGCGCCGGACTCAGCGCAACGCGTAGAGCACGGCGAGCGCGATCAGCGCGCCGATGCCGAGGATCGCCGCCACGATGCGCCCCTGCGCCTCGCGCACCGCGCGCGCGAGTTCCGCCAGGTCGCGCGAGCGCATGTTCAGCTCGTGGCGGCCCTCCACTTGCTGCTGCAGCCAGGCATGCATGAGCCCCGGCATTTCCGGCGCGCGCGTCACCAGCTCCGGCAGGCGCTTGCGGAACTCGCGCATCAGGCGGCGCGGGCTGTAGCGTTCGGCGAGGATCTTCTCCAGCACCGGTTTCGCCACCGCCCAGATGTCGATCCGCGGATCGAGCTGGCGGCCGACGCCTTCGATGTTCAGCAGCGTCTTCTGCAGCAGGATCAGCTGCGGCTGGATCGTCAGCTCGTAGCGCTGCGCGGTGCGGAACAGCTTGAGCAGCACCTCGCCCAGCGAGATCTCGCTCAGCGGACGGGTGAAGTACGGCTCGCACACGGCGCGCGCGGCGGCCTCGAGCTCGTCGATGCGGATGTGCGACGGCATCCAGCCGGCCTTGACGTGCAGCTCGGCGATGCGCCGGTAATCGCGGTTGAAGATTGCCATGAAGTTCTCGGCGAGGTAGTACTGGTCCTCGGTCGAGAGCTGGCCCATGATCCCGAAATCCAGGGCGATGAAGCGCGGATCGGACTTGCGCGCCGGATCGATGTCGACCCAGATGTTGCCGGCGTGGGCATCGGCGTGGAAGAAGTTGTCGCGGAACACCTGCGTGTAGAACACGCGCACGCCCTTGGCCGCGAGCGCCTTGCGGTCGATGCCGGCGGCGTCGAGCGCGGCGATGTCGTCGCTGGGGATGCCGCGCACGCGCTCGAGCGTGAGCACGCGCTCGGCGGTGTGGCTCCAGATCGGCTCGGGCACGTACAGGTCCGGCGAGCCGAGCCAGTTGCGGCGCAGGACGCTGGCGTTGGCGCCTTCGCGCTGCAGGTCGAGCTCGGCGGCGAGCGTGTTCTCGATCTCCGCGACGATCTCGCGCGGCCGGATCTTGTCGGCCGACGGATGCGTGCGGTCGACCAGCGCGGCGACGTGCTTCAGCAGCGCGATGTCCTGCGCGATCTGGCGGCGGACGCCCGGGCGCAGCACCTTGACCACGACTTCGCGCGGCGGGAGGACGATGCTTGCATCGGCGCCGTCGCCACTGCCGCCCTGCGCCGGCAGCGTCGCCGCATGCACCTGCGCGATGGACGCGGACGCGAGCGGCATGGTGTCGAAGCTCGCGAACGCTTCCGTGACCGGGCGCCCGAGCGCCTGCTCGACGATCGCGCGCGCGGCTTCACCGTCGAAAGGCGCGACGCGGTCCTGCAGCAGGGTCAGTTCGTCGGCGACGTCCGGCGGCACGAGGTCGCGCCGCGTCGAGAGGATCTGCCCGAACTTGACGAAGATCGGCCCCAGTTCCTGCAAGGCCAGGCGCAGGCGCATGCCACGCGGCATCGCGGCGACATCGCGCGAGGCGCGCGGCACGAACGGCCGCATCACCCACAGCCAGCGCTCCGCCGGCGTGCCGCGCAACAGATCGTCGAGGCGATAGCGCAGCAGTACGCGGCCGATGCGCAGGGCGCGCAGGCCGGATTTCATCGCGCACCGCCCGGGGTGGTGCCGGCGGCGCCGGCGTCCGCGGAAGCGACGGCGCGCAGGCGCGCCACGCGCGCGGCCAGGCGCGCGGCATCGTCGCGCAGCGTGTCGACTGCGTCATGGAAAGCGTCGAGTTCCGCGCGCGGCACCACATCGCGCGATTCCTCGGTCAGGTACTCGGCCGCGGTTTCGGCGAAGTCGCGACCGGCGCCGCGCGCATGGCGCAAGCCGGCGGCGAACGCGTTGGCGACCTGCACGCCGATGACGTCGCCGAACACCGCCACGAACGGCTGCTGCCAGTCGGGGTCGAAGCGCTCGGCGAGGCGCTGCAGGCGTCGCGCGAGGTCGGCGTCGCCGGAGATGCGCATGCGGCCGACCGGCGGCGCATCGTCGCCGCGGTTCGCGCCGGGCAGGAGCCGCGGCAACTGCGCGAGGACCGCGCCGAGCGTCGCGCGCACGCCAAGATCCGCTTCCGCACCGGCATCGGCAGGGCCGACGCGGAGCCGGTCGCCATCCACCGTGAGCCGGAGCGCGAGGGGCGGCGCTTCCAGGCCGAGGTCGACGCTGCGGCCGTCGAGCACCGCGAGCGCCGCACGCGTCTCCGGATCCGGTGCCAGCGCGCGGTTCAGCGCCGCTTCGAGCGCGCGGCCGGCGGGCACCTTCCAGTTGAACGGCAAGCTCGTCATGGCCGCATTGTAGGGCGCGGGCTTCGGGGCTGGGCGGCTGCGAGGCGGGCGAGGCCTTCGGCGATCGAGACGCGCGGGACATAGCCGAAGTCGCGCCGCGCCGGCGCCATGTCGTACCAGTGCGTCGTGGCGAGCTGCTCGGCGAGGAAACGCGTCAGCGGCGGCTCCCCGCGCAGCGGCAACAGCGTCCACGCCGCCTCGCAGGCGGCACCGATTGCGTAGGCCACGCCGAAGGGCAGCGACTGCGTCACCGGCGGCGCGCCGACCGCGGCGAGCAGTGCGTTGACGATCTCGCGCATCGGCTTGGGCTCGCCGTTGCTGATGAAGTAAGCGCGACCCGCGCACGCGGTGCCCGGCGCGAGATGTTCGAACGCATCGAAATGCGCCTGCGCGGCGTTGTCGATGTAGGTGGTGTCGACGAGGTTGTCGCCGCCACCGACCAGGCGCAGGCGGCCGGCGCGGGCACGCTCCGCGAGCCGCGGCACGAGCTGCTGGTCGCCGACGCCCCAGATCAGGCGCGGGCGCAGCGCGATGGTCGCGAGCGTGTCGCCGTTCGCCGCGAGCACCGCCTTCTCCGCGATGAGCTTGGTCGCGGCATACGGCGCCTTGAGGTGCTCGCCGTAGGGCACTTCGTCCGCCGTGCCACCGGCAACGGGGTGCGTGGCGCGATGCGTGACGCTGGGCGTCGACGTGTACACCAGCCGCCCGATGCCGTGGGCGCGGCACGCCGCGATCACGTTTTCCGTGCCGAGCACGTTGGCGTTGCAATAGCTGTCGTAGCTGCCCCACGCGCCCGCTTTCGCCGCGTTGTGGAAGATCGCGTCGCAGCCCTGCGCGGCGTCAAGCACGGCATCGCGATCGGCGAGATCGCCGCGCAACTGGCGCACGCCGAGCGCTTCGAGCGCGGGATAGTGGCCGCGGTTGAAGCTGGCCACGTCGTGGCCGCGCTCGACGAGCCCGCGGCACAACGCCTGCCCGAGGAAACCGCCGCCGCCGGTGACCAGGATCCTCATGCGCGATCGCCTTGCGGCTGCCGCGCGGCCCATGCGGCCAGCGCCTCGCGCCCGATCTTGGCGTTGTGGCGGATGTCGACGGGAAAGGGCTTCGGATGGCGCATGAACGCCGAGATCGTCGCGGTGTGCGGCTGCCGCACCGCGATCGCGCGCAGTTCGGCGGGAACGGCACGAAGGTCGTGGCTGCGCACGTTCGCACCGTGCGCCAGTTCGTACACCAGCACCGCGCGCTGCGCACCGCGCGGGCCGATGCCGACCAGCGCGCTGCGGTGCACCGCCGGATGCGCATTGAACACGGGCTCGACCTGTTCAGTGCACAGCGTCGTCGCCTCGTCGACGACCACGCGCTGCGACTTGCGGCCGCAGAACCACAAGCGCCCTTTCGCGTCGAAATAGCCGAGGTCGCCCATGCGATGCACGATGCGCGCGCCACCGCCCGGCAGCGCTTCGCGGATCTTCGCCAGGCGCGTCTGCGCATCGCGATTGAAATAGGTGTCGGTGGCGCTCGGCCCGGCGACGGTGATCTCGCCGACTTCACCCGGCACGGCGAGCAACGCGTCGCTCCAGTCCGGAATCGCGTCGTCGTTCGTGCGGATGATGCGCACCTCGTTCGGCGCCACCGGCCGGCCGACGCAGGTGCCCGCGCCGGCTTCGGTACGCGCGCGCAGCGACAGCAGCTCGCGGCCCTCGATCGCGGCGACCGGCAGGCATTCGGTGGCGCCGTACGGCGTCCAGAACCGCGCGCCTTCCGGCAGCAGCGCGAGCATGCGCGCGACGACGTCGGGCGGCACCGGCGCGCCCGCGCTCGTGGCGAGGCGCACGCCGGGCAGTGGCGCACCGTGTTCGGCGAGCACGCGCATCAGGGCGGGCGAACCGAACAGCTGCGTGACGCCGAAGTCGGCGATCGCGCGCAGCAGCTTGCTCGGGTCCGCCTTCGCGGGCCGCGTGGGATCCATGTCGGGAATGATCGACGTCAGCCCGAGCGCCGGATCGAACAGCGCGAACGGCGGGAAAGTCGGCAGGTCCACGCCGCCGGCTTCGATGCCGAACGCATCGCCCAGCATCGCCACCTGCGCGACGAAATGGCGATGCCGGTACACGACGCCTTTCGGCACGCCGGTGCTGCCGCTGGTGAACAGGATCGCGGCGACATCATCGGTTTGCGCCTGCATGAGCTGTGGACCCGCGCCAGCGCCAGCGCGCTCGATCGAAGCCAGCGTCGCGTCCGCGAACAACGCGCGCGCGCCGGTCGTGATCCGGACCCGCGCACTCCGTGCCCAACCCAGCAGCGCCTTCGCCAGCATCGCCAGCGGCACGCCGATGAACGCTTCGGGCCGTGCCTCGTCCAGGCACTGCTTCAGCGCGCGCCGGTCGATGCCCGGATCCACCAGCACCGGCACCCCGCCCGCCTTGAACAGCGCGAACATCACGAGGAAGAATTCCGGCGTCGGCCGCACCATCACCACCGTGCGCGTACCGCGGCCGATGCCGCGCCGCGCCAGCCCGGCGGCGATGGCGTCGCTGCGCGCGTCGAGCTGGCCGTAGGTCAGGACATCGCGGTACGCGCCATCGCGGCCCGGGTACCGCATCGCTACCCGCTCCGGATGCGCCCGCGCCAGCCGCGGCAGCACATCGGCGATATTGCAGGTCTCGGGGGCGGGCGCAGCATCCATGCGCCCATTGTCGCCCGTCCCGGCACCCCCTTGCGCGCCGCAGCGGAAGGCGCAAAATCCGCGCCCCGTCCCTTCGCTCACCGGCGCACCATGCGTCATCCCTGCCTGGCCTGCGGCGCCTGCTGCGCCCACTTCCGCGTCGCGCTCCACTGGTCCGAGGCAGACCCAGCCCTCGGCGGGACCGTGCCCCCGGAACTGACCGAACCCCTGCGCCGGCACGAACGCGCGATGAAAGGCACTTCGCAGGGCGCCCCGCGCTGCATCGCCCTCGACGCGGAGATCGGCGTGCGCTCGCGCTGCACGATCCACCCGCGGCGGCCGAGCGCATGCCGGGACGTCGCGGCGTCGTGGGAGTTCGGCGCCCCTAGCCCGCAGTGCGACAGGGCGCGCATCGCGCACGGCCTGGCACCGCTCACGCCGGCCGACTGGCACGGCATCGACACGCCGGCGAACGACGACGACGGCCATCCCGATGACAATCCGAACGACGGCGGGCACACGCCGCCGGCGCTGCCGCCGCCGATGGCGGCGTAGGTTGCGTCGGAGCCGACCATGGGTCGGCTCTACAGGGGGTTCGCGTCGAGGAACGCGCGGATGGCAGGCACGAGCACTTCGTGCTTGTCCTCCATCACGTAGTGGCCGGCATCGTCGAAGGCATGCACTTCGGCCCGCGGTAGCGCCGCGCGGAACGCGTCGAGGCAGTGCCGGTCGAACACGAAATCGCGCAGGCCCCAGCCGATGAACGCCGGCCGGTCCGCGTACTGCGGCAGCGCTTCGCCCGAACGCACCAGCAGCGGCCACGCGCGATCGCCTTCGCCCAGCGGGATGTCCTGCATGAAGCGCAGCGTCGAGATCGCGTTGTCCCGGCCCGCATACACGCCGGCATAAGCCTCGCGCACTTCGCGCGGCAGCTTGCGCGTGGTGCCGAAGCGCGCCGCGCCGCGCGCGAACAGGTTGAAGCGCCGGATCAGCCAGCCGCCGACGCGCGAATCGCGCCCCAGCGCCAGCCGCCACGGAAATCGCTTCGCCGCCGGCATCGGGAACGCCGCGGTGTTGAGGATCACCAGCCGCTCGACCTGCGTCGAGTGCGACAGCGCCCAGCCGAAGCCGACCATGCCGCCCCAGTCGTGCACCACCAGCGTCACCGGCGTCGCGTCGTCCACGCCCGCATGGCGCAACAGCGCCTGCAGGTCGTCGATGCGCGATTGCAGCGTGTAGTCGTAGCGCGGCGTCGCCGCGGCGCGGTCGTCCGGCTTGTCGCTCAGCCCCATGCCGACGTGGTCCGGCACGATGCAGCGGTATGCCTTGCCGGGAGCGGGGTCGCGCAGCCCCAGCACCAGGCGCCGCCAATAGTAGCTCCACGACGGATTGCCGTGCAGCATCACGACGACGTCGCCGTCGCGCGGGCCTTCGTCGAGGTACGACATCGTGATGCCGGGGCGCGCCTCGAACGCGCGCGGCTCGAACGGATAATCCGGAAAGAGCATCAGGCCAGGTCCGCCATCCTTGCGTGCGCGCGGCAACGCGCGCAGGCAACCGTTCGAATTACCAGACCACCTCGGCCATCGAGCAGTTCAGCCCCGAGCCGATGCCCAGCAGCGCCACGCGGCTGCCCTTCTTCAGGCGGCCCATCTCGCGCAGCTTGCTCAGCACGATCGGCACCGAGGCCGGGCCGATGTTGCCGTGCTCGCCGAAGATCGTCAGCACCTTGCGCGGGTCGATGCCCATGGCCTTGGTGAAGGCGGCGGTATGGACCTTGCTGACCTGGTGGACGACGAACTCGTCGAGTTCGCTGGCGACCCAGCCGAGCTTGTGCTTGGCGACCTCGAAGGTCTTCTGCGCCAGCTTGATGCCCTCGACGAGCAGCTGGCGGGTGTCGGTGACCATGCCGTCCAGGTTGCCGCGGCACAACTTGTTCCACTCGGTCGCTGCGCGGGTGACGCCGCCCTTGTAGCGCGGCGCGCCCGGCGCGAGCTCGGCGCGGGCCAGCACCATCGCCGCGGCGCCGGAGCCGAGGGTGAGCGTCGCCATCTCGTTGCGGAAGTCTTCCTCGGTGCTGTCGGCGCGCATCATGCGCTCGAGGGTCTTCTCGTAGGCGAGGTCGGCCGTCTCGCCGTCGACCACCAGCGCGTACTCGATCTCGCCGCGCTCGATCATGCGGCTGGCGATGTCCATGCCGTTGAGGAACGCGAGGCAGGCGTTGGCCACGTCGAAGTTCTGGCAGGTGTCGGGCAGGCGCAGGTTGCCGCTGACGATGGAGGCCGTCGACGGCTCGAGGTAGTCGCGGCTCACCGAGGTGTTGACCAGCAGGCCGACCTTGTCCGGGTCGATGCCGGCGTCGGCCAGCGCCTTGACGCCCGCCAGGGTCGCCGCGTCGGAGGCCTGCATGCCTTCGTCCCACAGGTGCCGGGCGTTGATCCCGGCGATGTCCTTGAGCACGTCGACCTTGATGCCGAGGCGATCGAGGGTGGGCTTGAGGCGGGCATTGATCTCGTCCGAGCTCAATCGGCGCGGGGCGTCGATATGGGCCAGGCCGGCAATGGCGACGTGCTGGAACAACATGGGCAGGCACCCGGTGAACAGAAGGAAACAAGCCAGTTTAGCACTGCACCTGTCGACCCCCGGTCGCCGGCGCCGTGGGGGCGCGACCCCGGTTCAGCCGCCGCAGCGCCAGACGGTGTAGCGCTGGTTGCCATCCTCGTGGCCGTCCAGCGGCTGCACGGTATCGCCGCCCAGGCCGGGCGCCTCGTTGCGGGCCAGCGTTTCCAGCTCGTCGCGGACCCGCAGGGTGTTGCGCTCGTAGGGCCCCAGCCGCTCCTTCACGGAGACCTCGACCTCGCCCCGGTTCTGGCAGTTCGCCGGCGTGGCCGACACCACGCGGACCGCGCTGGCGCCGGGTGCCATGTGGACCCAGGTGCAGGCGGACAGGCCCGTCGCGAAGGTGGCGGCAAGGAGGGCGGCGGCGATCGGCAGGCGCATGGGGGCTCCGGAAGGCTTGATGCTGAAAAGAAGATGCCCCGGGATTGTGGCCCGGGGCATCTGAACGGCTCTACGGCAGCTTACTTCGCGACCGGATGGCCGTCGGCATCGATGACGGTGACGGTGCCCAGCTTCAGGTCGCGGATCGGCTGCTCGATCTTCGACAGGTCGCCGACCACGACCCAGGTCATGGCCTTCGGGTCGAGGTCCTTCGCGGCCGCGTTGACGTCGTCGGTGGTCAGCGCCTCGACCTGCGCGGCGTGCTTCACGACGTAGTTGTCCGGGCGGTCGTAGCGGACGATGTCGCCGATCTCGTTCATCACCGCGCTCGCGGTCTCGAACGAACCCGGCAGGCCGTTGATCTCGTCGGCCCGCGCCTTGTCCACCTCGGCCTGCGTCGCCGGCTTCGCGCCGGTGGTGTAGTCGTTGATCTCGCGCACCATTTCCTGCAGCGCCGGCGCCGTCTTGTCGATCTGCACCGGCGAGTAGGCCATCCACGGGCGCTGGCCGAGGGCGGCGTACGTGAAGCTGTACGCGCCGTAGGCCCAGTGCTTGTCCTCGCGCAGGTTCATGTTGAGGCGCGAGGAGAACTGTCCGCCGAGGATCTTGTTGGCGAAGTCGTAGACGTCGGCGCTCGCATCCTTCGTCGACGGCATGAGCTCGCCGGCGTAGATGTTGGCCTGGATCGCGCCGGGCTGGTCGATCAGGAACACGCGCACGCCGTCCGGACGCGCGACGGCGGGTACCTTGGCGGCGGCCGGCGCGGTGCCGGTGCCGTTCCAGTCGCCGAACGCCGCGTTGAGCTTCGGCACGATTTCCCCCAGCGTGGTGTCGCCGACGACGATGACCGTCGCGCCCTGCGGGCGCACGTACGCATCGTGGTAAGCCACCAGGTCGTCGCGGGTCAGCGCCTTGATCGAGGCTTCGGTGCCGGTGCCGCTGAACGGGATCGCGTACGGATGGCCCGCGCCGTACAGCAGCGGCGGCAGCACGCGCGTCGCCGCGCCGTTCGGGCGCGCCTTCTCCTGCGCGATGCCGGCGATCCACGTCGCCTTGACGCGGTCGATGTCGGCCTGCGCGAAGTTCGGCTTGCGCAGCATGTCGGCGAACAGCTGCAGCGACGGGTCGAGCTTTTCCTTCAGCGCCGACACGTACGCGCCGGAACCGTCGATGTCGGCGCTCGCGCCGAGGCGCGCACCGAGCGCCTGCGCGCGGTTGGCGAAGCCCAGCGCGTCCAGGTCGCCCTCGCCTTCGTCGAGCATGCCCATCGCGAAGCTCGCGGCGCCGAGGCGATCCTTCGCGTCCGACGCATAGCCGCCGCCGAACTCGTAGCTCACCTGCACCACCGGGACGTCGTGGCGCTCGGCCAGCACGACCTGCGTGCCGTTGGCGAGCGTCGCGCGCTGCAGCGCCGGGAACTTGAGGTCCGGGAAGCTGGTGACGGCGGGCACACCCTTGCTGCGGTCGACGTCGGTCGCGAGGGTCTTGAACTTCGCGTCGACCTTCGGCAGCGTCATCGGCGCCGGCTTCACCGCCGGATCCTCGGCCAGCGCGGTGCGCTTGCCGGGCTCGACGACGAAGGTGTGGCTGTGGCCCTTGAGCCACTTGTTGGCGACGGCGACGAGCTCGGCGCCGGTCGCGTTGTCGATCGTGCTGATCGTGTCGCGGAAGCAGCCCGGGTTGCCGGTGTAGATGGTGCACGAGGCCAGCGCGTCGGCCTTGCCGCCGAAGCCGCCGATGCGCTCGATGCCGCGCACGAAGCCGGCGCGGAACGTCGTCTTGGCGCGCTCCAGTTCGTCCGCGGTCGGGCCGTCCTTCAGCAGGCGCTGCAGTTCCTCGTTGGCGATGGCCTCGACCTTCGCCGGGTCGACGCCCTGCTTGACGTTGCCCTGGATGCCGAACATGCCGACGACCTGCATGCCGTTGTAGTAGGCGTTGATGTTGTCGACCAGCTTGTCCTGGTACACCAGCCGGCTCTGCAGGCGCGAGGACTTCGAGCCACCGAGGATGCTGGCGAACAGGTCGAGCAGGTCGGCGTCGCGGGTGCCGGTCTGGGCGACGTTCCAGACGCGGTCGACCATGGTCTGCGGCACGGCGTCCTGCACCACGGTGCGGCCGTCGGCGGCGAGCGGCGCGAGGTTGACCTTCGGCTGCGCCATCGTCGGCGTTGCCGGGATGTCGCCGAAGTACTTCGCGACCTTCGCCTTCGCGGTGGCCAGGTCGATGTCGCCGGCGAGCACGAGCACGGCGTTGTTCGGGCCGTACCAGGTGCGGAACCAGTTCTTCACGTCCTCCAGCGAGGCCGCGTTGAGGTCGGCCATCGAGCCGATGGTGGTGTGGTGGTACGGGTGGCCGACCGGATAGACGGTATGCGCCTCGATCTCGTTGAGCTGGCCGTAGGGCTGGTTCTCGCCCTGGCGCTTCTCGTTCTGGACGACGCCGCGCTGCTCGTCGAGCGTGGCCTGGTCGATCGCGCCGAGCAGGTGGCCCATGCGGTCGGATTCCATCCACAGCGCCATGTCGAGCGCGGTGGTCGGGACGTTCTGAAGTAGTTCGTGCGGTCGGTATTGGTGGTGCCGTTCATGTCGGTGGCGCCGGCCAGCTCGAACGG
>DATJDY010000272.1:0-2322 GCA_035497155.1 Luteimonas sp. | reverse complement strand
GGATGCCGGTGAACGAAATTGCCTCGCCCTCGGTGAAGGTGTCGCCGATCGAGATCGTGCCGTGGTTGTGGATGCCGATCACGTCGCCGGGATACGCCTCGGCGGCGATCTCGCGGTCGCTGGCCATGAACGTCAGTGCGTTGGCGAGCTTCACCTCCTTGCCGCCGCGCACGTGGAAGGCCTTCATCCCGGCGACGAAATGCCCCGAGCAGATGCGCATGAACGCGACGCGGTCGCGGTGCTGCGGGTCCATGTTCGCCTGGATCTTGAACACGAAGCCGGTGAGCGTGGGTTCCGTCGGGGCGACCTCGCGCGTGGTGGTCGCGCGCGGGCGCGGCGACGGCGCGTGCTCGACGAAGAAGTCGAGCAGCAGCTGCACGCCGAAGTTGTTTACCGCCGAGCCGAAGAACACCGGCGTCTGCTGGCCGGCGAGGTAGCGCGCCGCGTCGAACGGATGCGAGGCGCCCTGCACCAGCTCCAGCTCGTCGCGCAGTTCGGCGAGCATCGCCGCGCCGATGCGTGCCTCCAGGCGCGGATCGTCGATCGACGGGAAGATCGTCGAATCCTGGCGGGTGAAGTTGCGGCCCTGCTCGAACAGGTGCACCTCGCCCGTCACCAGGTGCACGACGCCCTTGAGGCGCTGGCCCATGCCGATCGGCCAGGTCACCGGCGCGCACTGGATGCCGAGCACCGACTCGATCTCGTCGAGCAGGTCGATCGTCGGCTTGCCCTCGCGGTCGAGCTTGTTGACGAAGGTCATGATCGGCGTGTCCCGGAGCCGGCAGACTTCCATCAGCTTGATCGTGCGCTCCTCGACGCCCTTGGCCACGTCGATGACCATCAGCGCCGAGTCGACCGCGGTGAGCACGCGGTAGGTGTCCTCGCCGAAGTCGGCGTGGCCGGGCGTGTCGAGCAGGTTGACGATGCGGCCTTCGTACGGGAACTGCATCACCGAGCTCGTCACCGAGATGCCGCGCTCCTTCTCCAGCGCCATCCAGTCGGAGGTCGCATGGCGCGCGGCCTTGCGGCCCTTCACCGAGCCGGCCATCTGGATCGCGCCGCCGAACAGCAGCAGCTTCTCGGTCAGCGTGGTCTTGCCGGCGTCGGGGTGGGAAATGATGGCGAAGGTGCGGCGGCGCGCCGCCTCGCGCGAAACATCGGACATCGCGCGGCCCTCAGCGGACGCAGGACGGGTCGAGGCCGAGCGCCGCGGCCACGTCGCGCAGGTCGAACGCGGTCACCGCCTTGTCGTCGTCGACGGCGTACAGCGCTCCGCCCGGGAATCGTCGCGTCGCGGTGGCGTCGAGGGCGATGCCGTCGGTGAACGAGGTCGTGTTGCCGTGGAAGCTGCCGCGCGGCGCGAGCGTGTCGCGATCGAACAGGTGGAAGGTGGTGTGCGGCGCGAGCTGGTCGACCGCGACCCAGTAGCCGTCGCCGTCGGGGCAACTCCACAGCGCCACGCCTTCGGCTTCGGCGGCGAAACTGCCCTGCGGCATGCTGCGGCCCGTGGGCTGGCCGTCGAAGCCGTATTCGCGCAGCGTCGATCCGCGATGGCCCTGGTCGTCCGAGCGCGACTCGTCGGCGACCATCAGGCGCGACGCCGCGGGATCGCCGGCGATCGATTCGACGATGCGCAGCGCGGTCGCCGGCGCGGTGTCGCCGAACGCGCCGGCATAGTGCACGCGCAGCCCGCCCGCCTGGTCGAACTGGACGCGGAAGCGGCGCACGCGCTGGTCGAGTTCCTTGAACGGCGGCAGCACGTCGAAGTGGTCGCCGTACATGAAGCTGTCGGTGACGTAGGCCTCGAGTTCATCCGGCTCGGTTTCGTCGAGCCACAGGCCGTACGGGCTGCGCAGGACGTCGGCGCCGAAGCTGCCGATCGGGCGGAACGAGGGCAGCGAAAGCACCTGCACGCGGTGGTTGTCGCGCTCGACGACGAAGAGGCGGTCGCCGAACACGGCGACGCCGTTCGGACGCTTGAACTGGCCGGGTGCGTCGCCCTTTCCGCCGACGGTGCGCAGCTGTTCGCCGGTTTCGCCATCGTAGATGACCAGGCGATGCATGGACTTGGCGCTGGCGATGAGCCAGGTGCCGCCGTCGGGAGTGGTCCACGTGGCGAGTGAATCCAGTTCTTCGGCGGGCGTCATCCCCGATTCCCAGGCTTCGGGCACGACGTGGTCCCCGGGCGCCTCGGGCGCTTCCACGGGGGTGGCGGGCGCCGGGGTGGCCGGGGCAGGGGCGAGCGGCGCGGTCGCGCACGCGGCAAGCATCAAGGCGGCGCAGGCGCCGGCAAGGGGTCGGATCGGCATCGGCGGATTATGC
>DATJDY010000271.1:0-11263 GCA_035497155.1 Luteimonas sp. | reverse complement strand
GAGATCCCGCCTGAACACGCTTTCGAACCCGGCGTAGGGCAGTGGCCGAGCCTTGAGCACGGCGGCCTCGACCGAACGGCGTCCAGGATCGTCGTATGGGCAATTGGAATCCACCTGAGCGGAAATGACCTGGCCGCCGGGGATCTGGCGGATGTGGATCACACACCGCTGGCCGAGCTGCACCGAATCAGGCCGAGTCCACTGTTGCAGAATCGCAGCGTTAAGCGCCGCTTTGTAGCGGCCCAGCAAACCTTGGTCGACGCCGTTGTTGCCGGGGGGCGGCGCTGCCGTGGATGCGGAGGGCTGGGTTTCCTGCGCGGCGCGCGCGTCGGCGATCTGCTTCAGCTTCTGCTCGGCGAGGTCGGCGGCGCGCTTGGCCTTCTCGCGCTCGGCGCGGATCTTCTCGAGCTTGCGCGCGATCTCCTGCTGCTGCGCCTGCTGCGCCAGCCGCTGCTTCTTCTCGGCCTCGTCCTGGCGCTTGCGCTCGGTCAGGTCGATCTGCTCCTGGCGGTGCTTCTCCTCCTGCTCGCGTGCGGCCTGGCGGGCGGCTTCGGCTTCGCGCTCCACGCGTTCCTGCTCGCGCGTGTCCGGCACGGGAACCGGGGCTTGCGCCTGTGGTTGCGGGGCGACCTGCGAGTCCTCGGGGCGCGGCTCCGGCACGGGCTGCGGGGGCGGCGCGACCGGCTCGGGCTCGGGCGGCACCGGCACCGGCTCGGGTTCGCGTTGCGCCGGCGCCTCCAGCGCGCGCCGCAGCGGCACCGCCAGCGCGTTCGGATCGACCAGGTCGGCCTCGATCTCCGGCCCGGCTGCCGACACCGGCGCGGTCGTGCGCGTCCACCACATGCCCACGAACAGCAACGCGAACAGCAGCGCGTGCAGCGCCAGCGCGGCCACGAACGCGACACGGGTGTCGGCGCGGGTTTCCCTCACCTTGCGGGCGTCTCCGGCGACTGCGTCAGCAACGTCGCCTTGTCCACCTTCGCGTCGCTGCGCAGGCGCTGCAGCACGCGCAGCACGGCTTCGTAGCGCACCGCGCCGTCGCCGGCGACGAACACCACGAGCTGCGGGTTGTTGGCGCGGAACGCCGCCACGCGCGCGACCAGGGCGTCCTCGTCGAGCGCGACCTTGCTCGTCGCGCCGGTCTCGTCGCGCTGGATCAGCGACAGCGCGCCGTCCTCGCCGACCTGCACCACCACCTGCTGCTTCGGCTGCTCGACGCTCGCGGCGGCGACCTGCGGCAGCTTCACGTCCACGCCCAGGTTCAGCAGCGGCGCGGTGACCATGAAGATGATCAGCAGCACGAGCATCACGTCGATGTACGGCACGACGTTGATCTCGGCCTTGAGCTTGCGCTTGCGGATGCGCCTCCCCGATGCGGTGAGGGCCATGTCAGGCCTCGTCCGCGTGCGCCTGCCGCTGCAGGATCGAGGAGAACTCCTCGGAGAACGTGTCGTAGCGCACCGAAATGCGCTCGACGCGGGTCGCGAAGCGGTTGTACGCCCACACCGCGGGAATCGCGGCGAACAGGCCCATCGCGGTCGCGATCAGCGCCTCGGAGATGCCTGGCGCGACGGTGGCGATGGTCGCCTCGCGCACGTTGGCCAGCCCCTGGAACGAGACCATGATGCCCCACACCGTGCCGAACAGGCCCACGTAGGGGCTGATCGAACCGACGTTGGCCAGGAATTCGAGGTTGCGTTCCAGCCCGTCGAGCTCGCGCGACGCGGACGCGCGCATCGCGCGCTGCGCGCCCTCGAGCGGCACGCGGCTGTCGACGCTGCGGCGCTGCCGGGTACGGTTGAATTCGCGGAAGCCGCCCTCGAAGATCGCCTCCAGCCCGCCGATGTCGCGGTTGCGCTCGGTGGCGCCCGAATACAGCTTCGACAGTTCGGCGCCCGACCAGAACCGCTCCTCGAAACCGTCGGCCTCGCGCTCGGCGCGATCGAGCACGCGCTTCTTGCGGAAGATGATCACCCAGGAGGCGACGGATCCGAACATGAGCAGCAACATCACCAGCTGCACCGGGAGGCTCGCGTGCAGCACCAGCGCGAGCATGTCGATGCCGTTGTGCGCGGCGGCGTTGGTCGCGGGTTCGATCGGCTGCTGCATCATCAGTCGCGTGCCTCCAGGGCCTTGAGTCGTTGGTACAGCAAATCCGGGATCGGCCGCGGCCGGAACGTGCCGGCGTGCAGCGACGCGATCCGCACCGTGGCGTCGAGCAGCAGCTCTTCGCCGCGCCTGACCTGTTGCGCCATCACCAGGCTGGCGCCGCGGCATTCGCGCAGCGCCACCGTGGCCGACAGCACGTCGTCCAGCCGCGCCGGCTTGCGGAAGTCCACCTGCATCGCGCGCACGACGAAGACGAGGTCGTGTTCGCGGCGCATCGCGTCCTGGCCGTCGCCCAGCGCGCGCATCCACTCGCTGCGGGCGCGCTCCAGGAACGCCAGGTATTGCGCGTGGTAGACCACGCCACCGGCGTCGGTATCTTCCCAGTAGACGCGTATCGGGTGGCTGAACACTGGTTAAGAGCCGGGAATGGGGAAAGGGGAATGGGGAGGGGGCGTGCGTGGCGACTCAGAATAGCGAGGAAGGACCATTCCCTGTTCCCTGTTCCCCGTTCCCTGCCCTCGGCCGCAGGCCGAGGTGCGCATAGGCCTTGGGCGTGGCCATGCGGCCGCGCGCGGTGCGCATCAGGTAGCCCTGCTGGATCAGGAAGGGCTCGACCACGTCCTCGAGCGTGCCGCGCTCCTCGCTCAGGGCGGCGGCCAGCGATTCGACACCGACCGGGCCACCATCGAAGGACTCGACGATGATGCGCAGCAGGCGGCGGTCGAGTTCGTCGAAACCTTCCGGGTCGACTTTCAACATCTCCATCGCAGCGGCGGCCACGGCGGCATCGATCCGCCCGGCCGCGCGCACCTGCGCGTAGTCGCGCACGCGGCGCAGCAGGCGGTTGGCGATGCGCGGGGTGCCGCGCGAGCGGCGGGCGATCGCGGACGCACCCTCGGCCTCGCAATCGATGCCGAGGATCAGCGCCGAGCGCCGCACGATCCGGGTCAGGTCCGCGACATCATAGAACTCCAGGCGCTGGACGATGCCGAAGCGGTCGCGCAGCGGCGCCGTCAGCAGGCCCGCGCGGGTGGTCGCGCCGATCAGGGTGAAGGGCGGGAGATCGAGCTTGATCGAGCGCGCCGCGGGGCCCTCGCCGATCATGATGTCGATCTGGAAGTCTTCCATCGCCGGGTACAGCACCTCCTCGACCACGGGCGAGAGGCGGTGGATCTCGTCGATGAACAGCACGTCGTGCGGCTGCAGGTTGGTGAGCAGCGCGGCGAGGTCGCCGGCCTTCTCGATCACCGGGCCCGAGGTGACGCGCAGGCCGACGCCGAGCTCGTTGGCGATGACGTGGCTGAGCGTGGTCTTGCCCAGGCCCGGCGGGCCGAAGATCAGGACGTGGTCGAGGGCCTCGCCGCGATGCTTCGCCGCCTCGATGTAGATGCCGAGCTGCTCGCGCACCGGCGCCTGGCCGAGGTATTCGTCCAGGCGCTTCGGCCGGATCGAGGCCTCGACGGCTTCGTCCTCGCGGGTGGCGTCGGCGGCGATGACGCGCTCGTCGCCCATCAGACTTCGGCCCACATGCGCAGGAGGTTGGCGTGCGACCGGTCGACGGCGTCGAAGGTCGCGCTCTTGCCTTCCCGGCCGAAGACCTGCCGCTTGGCGCCTTCGAGCTCCCACAGCAGTTCGCGCCGCGCCGGATCGCGTACCTGGCTCTGCACCCACAGGATCGCCGCATCGCGCGTGCCGGCCGTGACCGGCCGGACGTGGTGCAACGTATTGCCCGGGTACGCCACGGCCGCGCCCGCCTCGAGCTTGAACTCGCCGTCGAAGCCGTTGACCTGCGCCACCAGCTCGCCGCCCTCGTAGCTCGCCGGATCGTTGAGGAAGATGGTGATCGCGATGTCGGTGCGGACGGCGTTGTTCAGGCTGCCCATCACGGGCGCATCCACGTGCGGCCCGTACTGCATGCCCGCGCCATAGCGGTTGAACAGCACCCGCGTCATGGCCGCGGGCAGCAGCGCCGCCATCAGGGTCGCGTTGCGCTGGAACGCCAGCGAGACCGTCTTCGCGAGCTCGTCGTAACCGGGCGCGCCCGGCGCGAGCTGCAGGTTCTTCTTGACCCCGCGCGCCGACCACCCGGCCGTCTCCGCGCCGTCGGCGAAACCGGCGTCGCGCAACCCGGCGCGGACGGTCGCCAGTTCCTGGGGGCCGAGGACGTTGGGAACGCAGAGGATCATGGCGGGGTCGACCGTGGCGCGGGATGCCCGCGCGGCGGGGACACTATATTCAAATCTCGACCTGGGCGCCCAGTTCCACCAGCCGGTTGCCCGGGATCCGGAAGAAGCCGGTGGCGGGCGCGGCGTTGCGGTGCATCGCCGCGAACAGCTTGTCGCGCCAGATCGGCATGCCACGCCGCTTGCTCGCGACGATCGTCTCGCGGCTGGCGAAATACGTCGTGTCCATCGGGTCGAAATGGATGCCGCCCTTGTCGCAGGAGCGCATCAGCGCCAGCGGCACGTCCGGCGTCTCCATGAAGCCGAAGCGCAGGATGATCCGGTGGAAATCGTCGCCGATCGGCTCGATGCGCAGCCGCTTCTCCTTCGGCGCGTACGGCACGTTCAGCGTCTCCACCGTCAGGAACACGTTGCGCTCGTGCAGCACCTTGTTGTGCTTGAGGTTGTGCAGCAGCGCCGGCGGCACCATGCCCTGCTGGGCGATGAGGAAGATCGCGGTGCCGGGTACGCGCACCGGCGGCGCCAGCATCAGCCCGGGCAGGAAGGTGTCGAGCTGGATGCCGCCCTTGCGTATTTCCTCGTGCAGCAGCTCGCGGCCGCGGCGCCAGGTGCGCAGCACGGTGAACACCACCAGGCCCAGCACCACCGGGAACCAGGCGCCGTCGAAGAACTTGGCGCCGTTGGCGATGAGGAAGCCGATGTCGATGACCACGACGACCGCGCAGACCGGCAGCACCCACCAGCGCGCGCGTCGCCACGTGGCGCGCGCGAGCAGCGCGAGCAGCAGGGTGTCGATCAGCATCGTGCCCGACACCGACACGCCGTACGCCGACGCGAGGTTGGTCGAGCTGCGGAAGGTCAGCACCAGCACGATCACCAGGATCATCAGCAGCCAGTTGATGCCGGGGATGTAGATCTGGCCGATGGTGTCGCGCGAGGTGTGGCGCACCTGCATGCGCGGGATGTAGCCGAGCTGCATCGCCTGCCGCGCGACCGAGAACGCGCCGGTGATCACCGCCTGCGAGGCGATCACCGCCGCGAGCGTCGCCAGGATCGTCATCGGCCATTGCGCCCAGGCCGGGACCCCGATGAAGAACGGGTTCGCGACGGCCAGCGGGTCTTCCAGCACCAGCGCGCCCTGCCCCATGTAGTTGAGCATCAGCGCGGGCAGCACCACCGTGTACCAGGACACGCGGATCGGGAACACGCCGAAGTGGCCCATGTCCGCGTACAGCGCCTCGCCGCCGGTGATCGCGAGCACCACCGCGCCGAGGATGAAGATGCCCTGCCAGCCGTGGGAGATGAAGAATTTCGCGCCCCACCACGGATTGAGGGCATGCACCACCTCGGGGTAATGGGCGATGTTGATCGCCCCGATCGCGGCGATGGAGGCGAACCACAGCACCGTGATCGGGCCGAACACGCGCCCCACCTTCGCGGTGCCGAAGCGCTGCGACACGAACAGCAGCACCAGGATCACCACCGAGAGCGGCACGATGAACTGCTCGAGGTGCGGTGCGGCGACCTCGATGCCCTCGACCGCGCCCAGCACCGACACCGCCGGCGTGATCACGCCATCGCCGAAGAACAGCGATGCGCCGAAGATACCGAGGATGCCGACCGCGTACGCGCCACGCCCACCCTTGGGCAGGGTGCGCTGCGCCAGCGTCATCAGCGCCATGATGCCGCCCTCGCCCTCGTTGTCGGCGCGCATGATGATGACGACGTACTTGAGCGTCACCATGACCATGAGCGCCCAGAAGATCAGCGACAACAGGCCGAGCACGTCGGCATGGCTGGACGGGTCCAGCCCGTAGTGCGGCAGGAACGCTTCCTTGAGGGTGTACAGCGGGCTGGTGCCGATGTCGCCGAACACGACCCCGATCGCGCCGACGATGAGGCCCAGGCCGCCGACCTGGCCGTGGCCCGAGGGCGTGCCATGGCCCGAGGGCGAGCCCTGCTTGCGGGCCTTCTGGCCGCCCTTTGCGGGTGTGGAGTCGGTGTGCATGGGGAAGGTCGGCTCAGCGGAGCGCGGACTGTAGCGCCTTGCGGATGATGGTTTCGGCGGTGTCGCCCTCGACGCGGGCGGCGCGGGCCATGCGCTCGGCCTCGGCAGGCTTGTAGCCCAGGGCCTGCAGCGCGGTGATCGCCTCGGTTTGCGCGTCGCGCGCGTCGCCGGTCGCCAGGGAGGGCCCGCCGCCGCTGAAATCGGCCGCGCGGTCGCGCAGCTCGACCACCATGCGCTCGGCGGTCTTCTTGCCGATGCCGGGGATGCGGGTGAGCGCCGCCACGTCGGAGGTCTGCACGAGCCGCGCGAATTCGTCGACGCTCGCGCCCGACAGCACCGCGAGCGCGATCTTCGCGCCGATGCCCGAGACCTTCTGCACGTCGCGGAACAGGCGGCGCTCGCCCTCGCGCAGGAAGCCGTACAGCGACACGCTGTCCTCCTTCTGCGCGTAGTGCGTGAACAGCGCGACCTCGCGCCCGACGTCCGGCAGGTCGTAGAACGTGCTCATCGGCGCCTCGAGCTCGTAGCCGACGCCGTTGACGTCGACCACCAGCCACGGCGGCTGCTTGTGCACGAGGATGCCCTTCAGCCTGCCGATCACGTCGCGCGCCTCCGCAGCATCGCCACGTCGATGCCGGTGCGGCCGGCGGTGGCGCTCATGTGCGCGTGGGTCAGCGCGATCGCCAGCGCGTCGGCGGCGTCGGCCTGCAGCTTCGCGTCGATGGCGAGGTTGAGCAGCAGCTTCACCATGTGCTGCACCTGCGCCTTGTCCGCGGCGCCACGGCCGACCAGCGACTGCTTGACGAGCCGCGGGGCGTACTCGCTCACCGGCAGCTTGCGCCGCACCACCGTCGCGATCGCCGCGCCGCGCGCGTGGCCGAGCTTCAACGCGGAGGTCGCGGACTTGTCCATGAACACCGTTTCGATCGCCACCTGGTCCGGCTTCCATTCGTCCAGCAGCGCGTCGAGACCGTCGCACAGCAGGCCCAGGCGCGCGGAGAAATCCTCGGCGCCGAGCAGGACCAGCGCCTGCGCATGCAGGAAGCGGCAGCGCCCGCCGGCGTCGACGTCGATGACGCCAATGCCGGTGCGCTGCGAGCCCGGGTCGATGCCGAGGATCCTGGTCACGGGGTCAGCGTACGCCATCAGGCGTAGGCGGCGTCCCCGAGGTCGGCGTTGGAGTGGACCGACTGCACGTCGTCCATGTCTTCGAGCCAGCGCAGCAGCTTGGCCACCTGCTGCGCGGTCTCGCCTTCGACGGCGATGTCGTTGTCGGCGCGCATCGTGACTTCGGCGATCGCCGGCGCCAGGCCGGCGGCCTCCATCGCGGCCTTCACGTCGGGGAAGGCGTCGGGCGCGGTGAGCACGTCGATCGCGCCATCGTCGTACACGACCACGTCGTCGGCGCCGGCTTCGATGGCGGCCTCCGTCACCTTGTCCTCGTCCACGCCCGCGGCGTAGCTCAGCACACCGGCCTTGTGGAACATGAAGGCGACGGAGCCTTCGGTGCCGAGGTTGCCGCCGAACTTGCCGAACGCATGGCGCACGTCGGCCACGGTGCGCACGCGGTTGTCGGTGAGGCAGTCGACGATCACGGCGACACCGCCGGGCGCATAGCCCTCGTAGCGGATTTCCTCGTATTCGACGCCCTCGAGTTCGCCAGTGGCCTTCCTGATCGCGCGCTCGATCACGTCCTTCGACATGTTGGCCGACAGGCCCTTGTCGATCGCCGTGCGCAGGCGCGGATTGGCCGCGGGATCGCCGCCACCGGCCCGTGCCGCGACGGAGATCTCGCGGATGATCTTGGTGAAGATCTTGCCGCGACGCGCGTCTTCGGCGTTCTTGCGCCCCTCGATGGACGGACCTCTACCCATTGGAACGATGCCTGGAGCCGGGGAAAGCCGGCGATTCTACGCCTCCCGGCCGGTCCGGGCGCGGCTCAGTCGTGGCGGAAGCGGCCGTCGCGCAGGAAGGTGCCGGCCTGTTCGGCGGCGACGGCCGAAAACAGCAGCCCGCTGTGGCTGGCGTCGATCACCGCGTGGTCGGCCAGCCCCGGGAGGCGGGTCTCGTCCACGGCCACCGTGCCGTCGTGGTCGTCGGCGAAGCCCGCGAACAGCGCGCCCAGCCCGTGCGGCACGCGACCGGCGATCGCGCCGACGCTGGCGCGGCCGTCCCACGTCCCCAGGCCTTCACGCAGCAGGGCCGCGCTGCGGCCGAGCAGGCCCGCCGCCGGCGCCCAGCGCGCCATGCCGGCGGCGGCGCCGCTGCCGGCGAGCGGCGAGCCGAGGCAGACCACGCGCCCCACCGGCAAGTCGGGGTGCTCGCGCAAGGCCTGCAACGCGATCAGTCCGCCCAGGCTGTGCGCGACGATGTCGGCTTCGCCCTCGGCGAGCAACAGGTCCGCGAGGCGCGAAGACGCCTGGTCCGGGCCGTCGGAGACGCTGTGGTAGCTGAAGATGCGCGGATCGAAGCCCTGCGGGCGCAGCTGCGACGCGAGCCAGTGCATCGAGGCGCCGGGCATCCACAGCCCGTGCAAGAGCACGACGCGCCGGCCGCCGGCCGCCGTGGTCATGCCTCGCCGGGGCCGGGGGCGGCGTCGCGCCGGTACATGAACTCGATGTCGCGCTGCCGGCCGACCGGGAATTCGTATTCCGCGACCTTGGCGAAACCGTGCCGTGCGTAGAAGCGCTGCGCGCCGTAATTTTCGGACCAGACGCTGATCCAGATCCGGCGCGGACCCTCGCGCTGCATCCAGTCGATCGATTCGGCGAACAGGCGCGCGCCCCAGCCGCCGTTCTGCACTTCGGGCAACAAATACAGGCGCTTCAGCTCGCCGTCCGCGGGCGTGACCTCGGGATGCGGCAGGCCACAGGGACCGGCGACGGCAAATCCCACGGCCCGGACGTCGTCGCCGCTGCGCTCATCCTCGAGCAACCACAGGCCGTAGCGCGGATTCGCGAGCAGCGTCGCGTAGGCGGCCTGCGAATGGCTTTCGTCGAGGAACGCCGCCAGGTCCTCCGGCGGATACAGGTGGCCGAAGGTGATGGTGAAGGTCTCGCGGCCGATCCGCGACAGCGCCGCGGCGTCGGCCGCGCTCGCGCGACGGATCGCCGGAGCCATCGCTCAGCCTGCCTTGGGCGCGCGCGGGCGCACCGCGACGTGCACTTCCGCCAGCTGCGCATCCGGCACCGGCGACGGCGCGCCGGTCATCAGGCACTGCGCGGTCGTGGTCTTCGGGAACGCGATGACGTCGCGGATCGACTCGGTGCCCGCCATCAGCGCGGCGATGCAGTCGATGCCGAAGGCGATGCCGCCGTGCGGCGGCGCGCCGTACTTCAGCGCGTCGAGCAGGAAGCCGAACTTGCCCTGCGCTTCCTCGGCGCCGATGCCGAGCAGCTCGAACACCGCGCTCTGCATGTCGCTGCGATGGATACGGATCGAACCGCCGCCGATCTCGTTGCCGTTGAGCACCATGTCGTAGCCGCGGCTCACCGCGGTCTTCGCGTTGGCGCGCATGTCGTCGATGCTGTCGACGGCCGGCGCGGTGAACGGGTGGTGGAGCGCGACGTAGCGCTGTTCCTCCTCGTCCCACTCGAACATCGGGAAGTCGGTGACCCACAGCGGCTGCCAGCCGTCCTGCACCAGCCCGAAGTCCTTGCCGGCCTTCAGGCGCACGGCGCCCATGAAATCGGAGACCTTGTTGTACGCGCCGGCACCGAAGAACACGAGGTCGCCGTTGCCTGCGCCGACGTGCTTCAACAATGCGGCGAACGCATCGTCGGCGAAGAACTTGGCGACCGGCGAATTCACCGCGCCGTTCTCGTCGATCTTGGCGTAGGCCAGGCCCTTGGCGCCGAACTTCGCGGCGTGCGCGGCGTACTCGTCGATCTGCTTGCGGCTCAGCGACGCGCCACCCGGGATGCGCAGCGCGGCGACGCGGCCGTCGGCATCGTTCGCCGCGGCAGTGAACACGGCGAATTCGCAGCCCTTCACCAGTTCCGCCACGTCGACCAGCTCCAGCGCGATGCGCAGGTCGGGTTTGTCGGAACCGTAGCGGCGCATCGCTTCCGCCCAGGTCATGCGCGGGAACGGTGCGGGCAGTTCGACCTGCATCACCTCGCGGAACACGTCGCGGATCATCGCCTCGACCGTGTCCTGCACGATCTTCTCGTCGACCCACGCGAATTCCATGTCGAGCTGGGTGAACTCGAGTTGGCGGTCGGCGCGCAGCGCCTCGTCGCGGAAGCAGCGTGCGATCTGGTAGTAGCGATCGAAGCCCGCCATCATCAGGATCTGCTTGAACAGCTGCGGGCTCTGCGGCAGCGCGTAGAACTCGCCCTCGTGCATGCGCGCCGGCACCAGGAAGTCGCGCGCGCCTTCCGGCGTGGCCTTGGTGAGGATCGGCGTCTCGATGTCCTGGAAGCCGCGCGCGTCGAGCCAGGCGCGCAGCGCGCTGACCAGCTTCGTGCGCGTGCGCATCTTGCGCTGCATGCCAGGCGTGCGCAGGTCGAGGTAACGGTACTTGAGGCGGATGTCCTCGCCCGGGTTCTCGTGCGCGTGGAACGGCAACGGCTCGGCCTTGTTGAGCAGCTCGATCTTCGTCGCGACGACTTCGACCTGCCCGGTCCTGATCTTCGGGTTGACGCTCTGGCGGCGACGCACGGTGCCGGTGACGCGCAGGCAATCCTCGTAGCCCACGGCGGCCGCGGCGGCGATCACCTCGGCATTGCCGGCGGCGTCCGACGGTTCGGCGACGACCTGGACGATGCCTTCATGGTCGCGCAGGTCGATGAAGCACAGGCCGCCGAGGTCGCGGGCGACGTCGGCCCAGCCGCACAGGGTGACTTGCCGGCCGACCAGGGATTCGTCGATCAGGCCGCAGAGATGGGTGCGCATGGCGTTCGCTTGCCGGGAAAGCCCGCCATTCTACCCGTCGGACTTGGGGGTCGGCTTCGGCTCGGCC
>DATJDY010000270.1:0-2214 GCA_035497155.1 Luteimonas sp. | reverse complement strand
GCGTGTCGATCGCGGAAGCGCGCGCGTGGTTCGCCCAGGCCGATCGCTGGCCGTCGGTGCGCCTGGACGGCCTGCACATGCACATCGGCTCGCAGATCCTGAGCCTCGAGCCGGTGCGGCAGGCGCTGCGGCGCATGGCCGGTTTCTGGCGTGAACTCCAGGCGGCGGGCCACCACATCGCCAGCATCGACGTCGGCGGCGGCCTCGGCGTGCGCTATCGCGACGGCGAGCGCGCCATCGCCGCGGCCGAGTACGTCGCGGAAATCCGCAAGGCGCTCGCGGGCTTCGACGGCCGGCTCCTGCTCGAGCCGGGCCGCTACCTCGTGGCCGAAGCGGGACTGCTGCTCAGCCGCGTGCTGCTGGAGAAGGAGGGCGAGGGACGGCGGTTCCTCGTGCTCGACGCGGCGATGAACGACCTGCTGCGGCCGAGCCTGTACGACGCCTGGCACGACATCGTGCCCATCGGCGACGCGGCCGGCAGGCCGGAAACGGAATACGACGTGGTCGGGCCGGTGTGCGAAACCGGCGACACCTTCGCGACCGGACGCAGGCTGCCGCGCTGCGAGGCCGGCGACCTGGTCGCGATCCTGGGCACGGGCGCGTACGGCGCATCGATGGCGTCCACCTACAACTCGCGCCCGCTGGCGGCCGAAGTGCTCGTCGATGGCGACCGGTACGCGGTCGTGCGACGCAGGCAGGCGCTGGATGAGATGATCGAGGGCGAACAGCCCGCCGTCGGCTGGAAAACGGCATGAAGGAGAAGGCCATGAAACCCGCACCCCGCATCCTTGCCCCGGCGCTCGCCGCGACGCTCTTCGGAGCGACCCTTGCGGGCTGCGCCGGCCAGCCCCCGCGCACCGACGTACCGCCGGCGCGGCCGCTCACGCTCGACACCCACGTCGACATCCCGCTCGACTACATGCGCGAGCCGCAGTTCGACGTCGGCCACGACACGCCGTTGCTGGTCGACCTCGGCAAGATGGAGCGCGGCGGCCTCGATTCGGCGTTCTTCGTGGTCTACGTGGGGCAGGGCCCGTTGACGCCGGAAGGCTACGCGCACGCCGTCGCGCAGGCGGACCGCAAGTTCGAGGGCATCGCGATGATGCTCGACAAGTACCCCGACCGCATCCGTGCCGCGCGCACGCCGCAGGAGGTGCGCGACAACCATGCGCACGGCCTGCTGTCGGCGATGATCGGCATCGAGAACAGCTATTCGCTCGGGCATGACCTCGGGCGCATCGATTCCTCGTACGCCAAGGGCGCGCGCTACCTCGGCCTCGTGCACGTCGGCAACAACGACCTGTGCAGCAGCGCCAACCCCGACACGAAGGCGGGCGAGCCGGCGCTGAACAGCCCCGGGGACGCCGGAATGAGCGATTTCGGCCGCGCCGCCGTCGCGCGCGCGAACGCGCTGGGCATGATGGTGGACATCTCGCATGCCTCCGACAAGTGCGTGCTCGATGCCATCGCCGCGTCGAAGGCCCCGATCATCGCGTCGCATTCCTCTTCGCGCGCACTGGTGGACGTGCCGCGCAACCTGCCAGACGACCTGCTGCGCGCGATCGCCGCCGACGGCGGCGTCGTGCAGGCGGTCGCCTACAAGGAGTTCCTGAAGAAGGACCCGGAACGGGCGAAGGCCGAGAAGGCGCTGCAGGACCAGGTCGTGCGCGAGGCCGGCGACACCGAATACGACAGCGAGAAGCACGACTACCTGCCGGCGATGGTCGAAGGCATGGCGCGCATCGAGAAGGAACATCCGCTGGCCAGCCTCGACCAGTACATGGACCACATCCAGCACATGGTGCAGGTCGCGGGCATCGACCACGTCGGCATCGCCTCGGACATGGACGGCGGCGGCGGAATCACCGGCTGGATGGATGCCTCGCAGACCCCGAACGTGACCGCGGCGCTGCGCGCGCGCGGCTTCAGCGAAGCGGACATCGCGAAGATCTGGGGCGGCAACCTGCTGCGCGTGTGGCAGGCGGCGATCGACGAGGCCGCGCGCGAGCGCGGGGCCGCGCAGTGAGGGTGCGCCTGGCCGCCGCGCTGGTGCTGCTGCTCTGCACGGGCGCTGCGACGGCGGGCGCGCCTGTCGCGGCCGCGGAGGCCGCTGGCGCGCAGGCCGCGACACCGAAGCCGATGGATGCCACGAGGCCCGCGGGCCCCTCGGAGCAGGCCATCGACGCCGAGATCGGAGGAGGCTGCTCTTGCGCG
>DATJDY010000269.1:0-7140 GCA_035497155.1 Luteimonas sp. | reverse complement strand
CGCCGAAGCTGCCGATCGGGCGGAACGAGGGCAGCGAAAGCACCTGTACGCGGTGGTTGTCGCGCTCGACGACGAAGAGGCGGTCGCCGAACACGGCGACGCCGTTCGGACGCTTGAACTGGCCGGCCGCGTCGCCCTTCCCGCCGACGGTGCGCAGCTGTTCGCCGGTTTCGCCATCGTAGATGACCAGGCGATGCATGGACTTGGCGCTGGCGATGAGCCAGGTGCCGCCGTCTGGCGTCGTCCACGTGGCGAGCGAATCCAGTTCCTCGGCGGGTGTCATCGCCGATTCCCAAGCCTCCGGCACGACGATGTCCCGGGGCGCAGCGGGTGCTTCCGCGGCCGCGGCGGGCGCCGGGGCGGTCGGGGCAGGGGCGAGCGGCGCGGTCGCGCACGCGGCAAGCAGCAAGGCGGCGCAGGCGCCGGCAAGGGGTCGGATCGGCATCGGCGGATTATGCCTGCGTCGGGCTTCCCGATGACGGGGTAGCAGGCGTCGCAATAATTCTATCGCTTCATCCGCATGAAGCGATTGACACGCCGGGAAAAGGCTGGCAGGATGCGGCCATCCATCGAGACCGGCCGAGGGACAGGCCCGACGACGCCGGGGCAACCTGATGGAATCCGCCAACGCGCGGATTCCGTCGCGGTGCCAAATCCTGCGGGGACCTGTCGGTCCACCGGAAGATGGTTGCGCCCCGGCTGCCTCCCCGGCCGGGACGTGGCGCGTTCTCCGGCATCGCCCCGCAGCCTCGATGGCCCTTTCCCCGCCGGAAGCCGCCATGAGCCTGACGAACGCAATCCACGATGCCACCGTGCCTCCTTCCTTCCTTGCGCCCGGTCACGCCGCCGCGGAGGCCATGACCGCCGGATCACCGGCATGCGCCACCTCGTCGGCGACGACCTCCGCGGCGACGACGTCCGCAGGGCCTGCGACGCGGGGCAGCGTCGAATGCGTGCTGGCACTGCGCCACGCGGGTACGCGCGCGGTCCGCCTGCGTTACGAATGCGTCGGGGCGCCGGACCTGCCGGTGGTGTTCGTCGCCGGCGGCATTTCCGCCGACCGCCACGTCGTCGCCAGCGACGCGTTCCCGGAACGCGGCTGGTGGCAGGCGCAGGCCGCGGACGGTCGCGCGCTGGATCCGCGCCGGCGCCGGCTGCTGGCGATCGACTGGCTCGGCGCCGACGGTGCGCTCGACGCACCGATCGATCCGGCCGACCAGGCCGACGCGATCGCGGCGGTGCTCGATGCGCTGGGCATCGCGACGCTGGACGGGTTCGTCGGCGCCTCCTACGGCGCGATGGCCGGCCTGCAGTTCGCGGCGCGGCATCCCGGGCGCGTCGCGCGCCTCGTGGCGATCAGCGGCACGCATCGCGCGCATCCGCATTCGAGCGCCTTCCGCGCGCTGCAGCGGCGCGCGCTCGCGCTGGGCGCGCTGCAGTGCGACGAGCACGGCGGCCTGGCGCTGGCGCGGCAGATCGCGATCCTCGGCTATCGCACGGCCGAGGAATTCGATGCTCGCTTCGATGCTGCGCGCATCGTCGACGGACGCGTCCGCACCGGCGCCGAGGACTACCTCGACCATTGCGCGAACGCATACGCGGCACGCACGCCGGCGACCGCGTTCCTGCGCCTGTCCGAATCCATCGACCTGCAGGCGGTCGAACCCGAGGCGATCGGCGTGCCGGTCACCGTGGTCGCGGTGGCCGAGGACCGGCTGGTGCCGATCGCGGACGCGTACGCGCTGGTCGAACGGCTCGCCCGCGGGCCGTCGCCACGCCGGCCGCAGTTGCGGGTGCTGCGCTCGGTCTACGGGCACGATGCGTTCCTGAAGGAAACCGCGGCCCTCGACGCGATCCTGCGGGAGGCGCTGGCATGAGCGCGCGCGTGCAGACCCTGGCGGTGCGCGCGGGCATCGACCGCGACGAGGCGTTCGGTGCGGTCACGCCGCCGATCGTGCTGTCGAGCAACTTCAGCTTCGCCGGCTTCAACCAGAAGCGATGTTACGACTACACCCGCAGCGGCAACCCGACGCGCGACCTGTTCGCCGGCGCGCTCGCGGAACTCGAGGGCGGCGCCGGCGCGGTCGCCACCGCCAGCGGCATGGCCGCGGTCGCGCTGGTGCTGAACGCACTGCTTTCCCCCGGAGAGCGCATCGTCGTTCCGCACGACGGCTACGGCGGCAGCTGGCGCCTGTTCGATGCGCTCGCGCGCAAGGGCCATTTCGAGCTCGACATCGTCGACCTCACCGATCCGCGCGCGCTTGCCCTGGCGCTTGCCGCATCGCCGAAGCTCGTCTGGATCGAGACGCCTTCCAATCCGCTCCTGCGCATCACCGACCTGCGCTTCGTGATCGATGCCGCGCATCGTGCCGGTGCGCTGGCGGTCGTCGACAACACCTTCCTGTCGCCGGCGCTGCAGCGGCCGATCGAGTTCGGCGCCGACGTGGTGGTGCATTCGACCACCAAGTACATCAACGGGCACAGCGACGTGGTCGGCGGCGCGGTCGTCGCGCGCGATGCGGAACTGGGGGCGACGCTGGGCTGGTGGGCGAACGCGCTGGGCCTGACCGGCGCGCCGTTCGACAGCTTCCTCGCGCTGCGCGGCCTGCGCACGCTCGACGCGCGGCTGCGCGTGCACCAGGAGAACACGCAGGTCCTCGCGGCCTTGCTCGACGGCCATCGCGCGGTGCGGGCGGTGCATTACCCGGGGCTGGCGTCGCACCCGGGCCACGCGCTGGCGGCGCGCCAGCAGTCCGGCTTCGGCGCGATGCTGTCGGTCGACCTGGAGGGGGGCGAGGCGGCGGTGCGCGCGTTCCTCGACGGGCTGGAATGCTTCACCCTGGCGGAATCGCTGGGCGGCGTGGAAAGCCTGGTCGCGCACCCGGCGACGATGACGCACGCGGCGATGACGCCCGAGGTGCGGGCTGCGGCGGGCATCGGCGACGGCCTGCTGCGGTTGTCGGTGGGCATCGAACATGCCGACGACCTCGCGGCGGACATCCGCGCGGCGCTCGAGCGCGCGGCGCGCGCCGCCGAAGCCGGCGCGGCGGTGGCGCGATGAGCGCGGCGAAACTCGCGTTGCTGGGCACCGGCAACGTCGGGCGTGCGGTCCTCGCGCGGCTCGATCGCTGGGACGGACGCGGGCCGGGCGAGCGACTGCAGCTCGCGGCCGTCGCGAACACGCGTTCGGTGCGCCTGTTCGCAGGTAGCGGGGCCGCGCTGTGCGCGCATGATGGCGACCAGGCCCAGGCGGCGGTCCGCGCGCTGGGCGGGCACGGCGCGCGCATCGTGCTCGACGCCACCGCCAGCGATGCGGTCGCGGCGCGGCACGCGGCATGGCTGGCGTCGGGCATCCATGTCGTCACCGCGTGCAAGCTGGGCCAAGGCGCGGGCCTGGAACGCTGGCGCGCGATTCGCGAGGCCGCCGCGTGCACCGGCACGCGTTACGGCGACAGCGCCACCGTCGGCGCCGGCCTGCCGTTGCTGCGCACGATCCGCGCCTTGCGCGATGGGGGCGACCGCATCCACGGCATCGCCGGCGTACTGTCCGGCTCGCTGGCCTGGCTGCTGGCGCGGCATGACGGCCTGCGACCGTTCGAGGACCTCGTGGACGAGGCGCGCGCGCTCGGCTACACCGAACCCGATCCGCGCCAGGACCTGTCTGGCGAGGACGTGCGTCGCAAGCTGCTCATCCTCGCGCGCGCGGCCGGAGTCGCACTGGCACCAGGGGATGTCGAGGTGCGTCCGCTCGACGCCGCGACGCTGGGCGAGGCGCATGCGCAAGCCTGCGCAGGCAGTGGGAGCGGCGGCGGCCCTGGCGTATTGCGTTACGTCGCGCGGCTGGAATGCCGCGACGGTGGCCGCGTCTCCGCGCGCGTGGGACTCGAGGTGCTGTCGGCCGCCGATCCGCTGGCGTCGGGCACCGGCACCGACAACCGCGTCGCGATCCATTCCGACCGCTATCCGCTGCAGCCGCTACTGATCCAGGGCCCCGGCGCGGGCGCCGACGTCACCGCGGCCGCGCTGCTCGACGATGCGTTGGGCATCGCCGCGGAGGTCGCCAACTACGCTGCCGGGACGGTCGCGTCCCGCGCGAGCGCGGCCAGGTACGCAGGCAGCGGCTGGGGATGGTCGATGGCGTAACCCTGCGCGTAGTCCACGCCGAGCGCGGTCAGTGCCTCGCGGATCGCTTCCGATTCGGTGTGCTCGGCGATGGTGCGCTTGCGCAACAGATGCGCGATGCGGGTGATCGAGCGCACCACCTCGGCCGAGAGGCTGGAGCGGTCCATGTCGTGCACGAAGCTGCCATCGATCTTGATGAAGTCCACGTCCAGCGCGCGCAGGTGCGAGAAGCTGCAGAAGCCGGTGCCGAAGTCGTCCAGGGCGAAGCGGCAGCCGAGCGCGCGCAGTTCGTCGATCGCCCGCTGCGCGCGCGCCGGGTCGCGCATCGCCCCGGTCTCGGTGATCTCGAAGCACAGGCGCGTCGCCGGGAACCGCGCGCGATGCAGGCATTCGCCCGCGTAGTCGACGAATCCGTCGTCCATCAGCGCACCGGCCGACAGGTTGAGCGTGCACAGCGCGACGCTGGACGACGCCACCGGGTTCGCGTCGAGCTGTGCCAGCGCCATCCGCAATACCTCGCGATCGATGCGCACGCCGAGCCGGAAGCGCTCGGCGGCGGCGATGAAGCGGTCCGGCGTGAGCGGCGCGCCGCCACGGTCGTCGCGCATGCGCAACAGCAATTCGAAGCGCGCGCCTGGCACCGGATCCACCTGCAGCGGCACGATCGACTGCGCGTAGAGCAGCAGCCCGTCGTGGCGCAGCGCATCGCGGATCCGCACCGTCCAGCGCATGCCCGACACCGGATCCGCGAGTGCATGCGCGCCGGCACCGGCGACGCGCACCCGGTCGCCACCGAGTTCCTTCGCCGCGAAGCAGGCCGCGTCCGCCTGCGACAGCAGTTCCGCGAACCCGCCGTGCCCCGCCTGCGCGATGGCCAGGCCGATGCTCGCCGTGGTGGTGAATTCCTCGCCCCCGTACCGGCAGCGCACCGACTCGATCGCGTGCAGCAGGCCGACGGCGCGCTCGCGCGCCTCGCCCGCGCCAGTGTTGCGCATCAGCACCGCGAATTCATCGGCGCCCAGGTGCGCGAACCGGTCTTCGCTGCCGATGCGCGCGGCCAGCGCGCCCGCCACTTCGGCGATGAGCGCGTCGCCGGCGCGGTGGCTGGCGGTGTCGTTCACCAGCTTGAGGTTGTCCAGGTCGATGTAGGCAAGCGCCAGCGAGCCCCCCGCGGAATCGCGCAGGATCGCCTCGGCCTCCCGCTCGAACGCCGTCCGGTTGGGCAGGCCGGTCAGCGGATCGGTGCTTGCGCGCCGCTCGAGGCGACGCTGCAGCCAGCGGTGCTCGTCGATCGACAGCGCCAGGACCTGCGGCAGCATCGCCAGCAGGCTCAGGTAGCCGATCAGGATCGCCGTCTCGAACGTGCCGCTCGGGCGGGGGAATCCGGCCATGCCCTGCAATGCGATCACCGCGACGAAGCCCACCGTGAGCAGCGCCGACACCGCGGTGCGCATCGGCGTGAACCGCACCGCGCTCCACAGCATGACCGCCAGCGGCAGCGCCGCCAGGCCGAGCGCGAATTGCCGCGCCAGGCTCGTGCCCCAGGCCATCGCCAGGAAGCTCGCCGCCAGCGCCATGTTCCAGAGCGTGCGTTCGCCGAGCAGGTCCGGCCGCGTGCTGCGCAGCTGGCCCTTGCGCAGGCGCGCGGCGCCGATCATCAGCGCCGGCGCGACGCTGGCGATGCCGAGGAAATCGCCCATGCCCCACAGCAGCTGCGCGCCGGCGATCCCGTCGCGCGCGACCATGCCTTCCTGCCACAGGCTGTAGCCGCCGAGGAGGCCGGAGACGAAGGAAGTCACCAGGCCGCCGGCCATCATCCAGACCGCGTACAGCACGCTGCCCTGTCGCAGTCCGGTGCGGCGGCGGGCGAGCCAGCCGCCGGCGAGCAGCGCGAGCGTGTTGCTCGCCATGCTCATCATCAGGAACGCCGGGGTCGTCGTCGCAGTGAAGGGCGCCTGCAGCAGCAGCGCGAACGGCACGAGCAAGGCCCAGCGCAAGCCGGCGACGACGACGACCGCGAACGCGAGGCCCGACGCCGGCCAGTACAGCGCCACCCGCGATGGCCCGACGATGCTGTTGGCGAACACGCACGCGGCGGCGTAGGCCAGCACGAAACCCGCGACGAGCGCGGCCTGGCGCAGGGGGCCTTTCACGCGTCGGCTCCGGTGGCGACGGGCGCGCGCGGCGACAGGCCGTCGAGCCGCAGGCGGCCGGCGCGCAGCAGGCTTTCCACCGCAGGCCCGCCGAGGTCGTCGACGATCTGCGGCAGTTCGGCAGGGGAAGCCGGATGCAGCGACGCCCAGCCATCGCCGCCCTGGCGTTGCACGCGGCGCAGCGCGGCACCCGCGAGTTCGACGACCTGTTCCCAGCCGATGCCGAACTGGCGCGCGCTGCGCAGCGGATAGCCGGCGGCGCCCACGGAGCAGCGCGGTCCGGTCCGTGACGCGGCGCCCGTGCCCGCGGCCTGCTGCGCGAACGCATCGTGGATGCGCGCGGCCATCGCTTCCACGCTGCGCTCGGGCAGCGGCCGCGTCGCCACCAGGAAGCCGTCCTCCCAGCGCACCACGTAGTCGCAGGCGCGGACCAGCGAGCCCAGCAGCTGCGCCGAGGCGAGCAGTGCAGCCGTGCGTTCCGCGGCCGGCAGCGACAGCAACCCGTCGGGTTCGACAAGGAGGAAGGCAAGCATCCGCACGTCGTGCCCGGCGCGGGGGCGATCGCGTTCATACCAGGCGAGGTCCGCCGGCAACTGGTTGGCGAGGTAACGGAAGTTGCGCAGCCCCGTCAGCGGATCGGACTGGGCACGCTGTTCCAGGCGTGCGTTGGCGGCGTGCAGTTCCAGGACCTGGCTGCGCACCTCTTCCTCGAGCGCATGGCGCTGGCGGGCGTGCCGCCGCTGCTCGTGCCGGAACAGCGCATACACCGCCGTCGCCAGCAGCGCGGCCAGCAACAGTTCGAACAGCCAGGTCTCCTGGAACGGCTGCGGCATGCGCGGGATCCCCTGTCCCCGGGCCCCATCCT
>DATJDY010000268.1:0-6775 GCA_035497155.1 Luteimonas sp. | reverse complement strand
GGCGACCGCGCCTTCCACCGCGTGGCGCACGACGAACGCATGCACGCCCATCGCCTCGAGCGTGCGCAGCGTGTCGGCGTCGGTTTCGCCTTTCTTCGTCGACGAAGTCGAGGCGTCGAAGTCGAGCACGTCCGCGCCGAGCCGCGTCGCCGCGAGCCGGAAGCTCGAGCGCGTGCGCGTCGACGGCTCGAAGAACAGGTTGCACACCGCCTTGCCGGCGAGCCGCCCACGCAACGCTGTGCCGCCGTAGGCGTCGGCGTGCAGCGCCTGCGCGCGGTCGAGCAGGCGCTCGAGCGTGGTGCGCGGCAGGCCTTCGAGCGTCAGCAGGTGGCGCAGGCGCCCGTCGGGCGTGGTCTGGTCGATGGGGTTCATGCGGGCGGCAAAGGGGGAAGCGGCGTCTGGGAAACGGGAATGGCGTCCTGCGGCGCGGCGAGCCAGCGCTCGACGATGACCGCGGCGGCGACCGCATCGAGCGCCGCGGCATCGCGGCGGCGCTTGCGGCCTTCGGCGCGGTCGGCGGCGAAGCGTTGCGCGGCTTCGATCGAACTCGCGCGCTCGTCCACCAGCACCACCGGCAGTGCGTAGCGCGCGCGCAACTCGCCGGCGAAGGCATGGGCGGCATGGCGGATCGGCTGGTCGCCGCCATCGAGCGTCATCGGGTCGCCCACCACGAAGCCGTCGGGGCGCCACTCGCGCTGCAGGCGGTCGATCGCGGGCCAGTCGGGACCTTGCGCATGCACGTCCACCACCGCGATCGCGCGCGCGCCATGGCCGAAGGGGCTGCCGACCGCAACGCCGATGCGGCGCGAGCCGACGTCGAAGCCGAGCACCGTGCCGCCGCTGCGGATCGTGTCGTCAGGCATGGCCGGTGTAATCGGCCAGGCGCGCGAGATCCACGCCGATGCGGCCGGCCGCGGCCTGCCAGCGCGCGCCGAGCGGCAGGCGGAACAGCAGCTCTTCGTCGGCGGGCACGGTCAGCCAGCTGTTCTCGACCAGTTCGTGTTCGAGCTGTCCGGCGCCCCAGCCCGCGCAGCCGAGCGCGACCGTCGCCGCGCGCGGACCCTCGCCGCGCGCCATCGCTTCGAGCACGTCACGCGAAGTGGTGACATACAGGCCGTCCGCGATCGCGAGGGTCGAATCCCATTCGCGGTCGCCGTCGTGCAGCACGAAACCGCGCTCCGGGTGCACCGGCCCGCCCGCGACCACCGGCCGCGCGCACAGCTCGGCGTCGCCGCTTTCGATGCCCATCTGCTGGAAGACCTCGCCGAGCGTGTATTCCGAGGCGCGATTGACCATCACGCCCATCGCGCCATCGGCATCGTGCTGGCACACCAGGGTGACGCTGCGCGAGAAATTCGGGTCGTCGAGCGCCGGCAGCGCGATCAGCAGCTGGTTGGCCAGGGTCGGGACGGCGTCCATGCCCGCATTCTAGCGTGGCCCCCCGGTTTGGGGCCGGGCGCGGGCGCGGTTAGGATGGATCTCCCCGCGTTGCGACCGCCCCCCCCCCAATGGCCCCATTCCGACTGCTGCTGCTCGAGGATTCGGCCGACGACGCCGACCTGCTGGCGATCGAGCTGGACCGCGCCGGGCTGGCCGCGGAGATCCGGCGCGTCGGCACCCGCGATGCCTATGCCGCGGCGCTCACCGGATTCGCGCCGGACATCGTGGTGTCCGACTACGACCTGCCGGGCTTCTCCGGCGGCGAGGCGCTGGCGATGGCGCGCACGCACGACCCGGCGCTGCCGTTCCTGGTGCTGTCCGGATTCGTCGCCGAGGACCGTCCCGCCGACGATCGCGCACGTGGCGCGGACGCGTGGGTATGCAAGGACCGGATGCACGAGATGCCGGCGGCGCTGCGACGGTTGCTGGCGCGCTGAACGTCGGCTTCCAGGCAAGCGGGGGTCCTCCCGCGTTGCGACGCGTTGCGATTCTTTCGCAACCGCCCGCTCTCGCGGCGCGGCTCTACTTCACTTCCGAGATGCCGACGCCGTCGAGGCCCTGCGACAGCGTCTGCGCGTTGCCGCCCTGCGCGAGCTTGATGCGCAGGCGCACCTCGTTCGCGGAGTCGGCGTAGCGCAACGCATCTTCGTAGCTGATCTCGCCGGCCTGGTACAGCTCGAACAGGGCCTGGTCGAAGGTCTTCATGCCCAGCTGCACCGACTCCTTCATCACTTCCTTGAGCTTGGCGACCTCGCCGTCGCGGATGTAGTCCTGCACCAGCGGCGTGCCGAGCAGGATCTCCATCGCCACGCGCCGCCCCTTGCCGTCGGGCGTCGGGATCAGCTGCTGCGCGACCACGCCCTTGAGGTTCAGCGACAGGTCCATCAGCAGCTGCTGGCGCCGGTCCTCGGGGAAGAAGTTGATGATGCGGTCCATCGCCTGGTTGGCGTTGTTCGCGTGCAGCGTGCACAGCACCAGGTGGCCGGTCTCCGCGAAGGCGATCGCGTGGTCCATGCCCTCGCGGGTGCGGACCTCGCCGATCATGATCACGTCCGGCGCCTGGCGCAGCGTGTTCTTCAGCGCCGCTTCCCAACTGTCGGTGTCGATGCCGACCTCGCGCTGGGTGATGATGCAGCCCTCGTGCTTGTGCACGAACTCGATCGGGTCCTCGATCGTGATGATGTGGCCGGTCGAATTGAGGTTGCGGTAGCCGATCATCGCCGCGAGCGACGTCGACTTGCCGGTGCCCGTGGCGCCGACGAAGATGATGATGCCGCGCTTGGTCATCGCCAGCGTCTTGATGATCGGGGGCAGCGCGAGCTCGTCCACGCTCGGGATCTTGGATTCGATCCGGCGCAGCACCATGCCCACCTGGTTGCGCTGGTAGAAACACGACACGCGGAAGCGGCCGACGCTGGCCACGCCGATCGCGAAGTTGCATTCGTGCGTGCGCTCGAACTCCTCGCGCTGCGGCGGTGTCATCACGTTCAGCACCAGGTCGCGCGCCTGCTGCGGCGTCAGCGGGTTCTGGGTGATCGGCGAGATCTTGCCGTGCACCTTCATCGACGGCGGCATGCCGGCGGTGATGAACAGGTCCGAGGCCTTCTGGTGGGCCATCAGTTTCAGGAACGAGGTGAAGTCGATCCCGGGGGGCGTGGTGCTCATGCGTGTGCTCCTGCGGCGCCGACGTCAGTCGAAGAGCCGCTTGTCCTTGGCGTATTCGCGCCCGTGCTGCTTGCTGATCACGGCGCGCTTGACCAGGTCCTGCAGGTGCTGGTCCAGCGTCATCATCCCGGACTGCTGGCCGGTCTGGATCGCGGAATACATCTGCGCGACCTTGTCCTCGCGGATCAGGTTGCGGATGGCCGGGGTGCCGACCATGATTTCCCACGCCGCGGTGCGGCCGCCGCCGATCTTCTTCAGCAGCGCCTGCGAGATCACCGCGCGCAGCGACTCCGACAGCATCGAGCGCACCATCGGCTTCTCGCCGGCGGGGAACACGTCGATGATGCGGTCGATGGTCTTGGCAGCCGACGAAGTGTGCAGCGTGCCGAACACGAGGTGTCCGGTTTCCGCGGCGGTGAGCGCCAGGCGGATCGTCTCGAGGTCGCGCATTTCGCCGACCAGGATGTAGTCCGGGTCCTCGCGCAGCGCCGAGCGCAGCGCCTCGCTGAAGCCGTGCGTGTCGCGATGCACCTCGCGCTGGTTGACCAGGCACTTCTGCGAGGTGTGCACGAACTCGATCGGGTCCTCGACGGAGAGGATGTGCCCGTACTCGTTCTTGTTGATGTGGTCGAGCATCGCCGCGAGCGTGGTCGACTTGCCCGAACCGGTCGGGCCGGTGACGAGGATCAGGCCCTGCGGCTGGTCCACCAGGTCCTGGAACAGCTTCGGGCAGCCCAGGTGCTCGAGCGTCAGCACCTCGGACGGAATGGTGCGGAACACCGCGCCGGCGCCGCGGTTCTGGTTGAACGCGTTGACGCGAAAGCGCGCCAGGCCCGGGATCTCGAAGGAGAAGTCGACCTCGAGGAATTCCTCGAAGTCGCGGCGCTGCTTGTCCGACATGATGTCGTACACCAGCGCGTGGACCTGCTTGTGGTCCAGCGCCGGGATGTTGATGCGGCGCACGTCGCCGTCCACCCGGATCATGGGCGGCAGGCCCGCCGACAGGTGAAGGTCGGAGGCCTTGTTCTTGACCGAGAACGCCAGCAGCTCGGCGATATCCATCGTTGCGTGTCCCCTTCGCTCGCCCCGGCAGTATAGGCACAATGGGCACGATGCCAACGCCCCCGAACAGCGCCCTCGGCACCGTCCTGCAGTCGCTCGATAACGCGGCGCGGGCGGCACAACGGCCACCGCCGCGACTGGTGGCCGTGGCCAAGCGGCAAGCTGTGACAGCCGTCGCAGAACTCGTCGCGGCCTGGCGCCGCGAGCGCCCGGGCGAGCGTCCGGCGATCGGCGAGAACTACGTCCAGGAGGCGCGCGACAAGGCCACGGCGCTCGCCGATCCCGGGATCGAATGGCACCTCGTCGGCCACCTGCAGACCAACAAGGCGGTGGTGGCGGCGGAGCTGTTCGACTGGGTGCAGTCGGTCGATCGCCTGCGCCTGGCCCAGGCGCTCGACGCAGCGCGCGATCCGGCGCGCGCGCCGCTGTCGGTATTGCTGCAGGTGAACATCGACGACGAGCCGGGCAAGCACGGTTGCGCGCCCGGCGACGTGCCGGCGCTGGCCGCCGCGATCGCGGGGCTGCCTCGCCTCTCGCTGCGCGGGCTGATGGCGATTCCCGCGCCGTTCGACGACCCGGACCGCCGGCGCGACAGCTTCCGCCGCATGCGCGCGCTGTTCGACGCCTTGCGCGTGCAGCATCCGGAGGCGGATACGCTGTCCATGGGCATGAGCGGCGACGCCGCGCTCGCCATCGCCGAAGGTGCGACGATGGTGCGCATCGGCACCGCGCTGTTCGGCCCCCGCCCCGCCGTAGAGCCGACCCACGGTCGGCTGCCTGGAGACCCACGATGACCCACGATCCCATCGCCTTCGTCGGCGGCGGCAACATGGCCCGCAGCCTGGTCGGCGGTCTCGTCGCGCGCGGCACGCCCGGCACGGCGATCCGCATCGCCGAACCGGTGGATGCCTTGCGTGATGCGCTGGCGCGCGATTTCGGCGCAAGCGTGTTTCCCGATGGCGCCGCCGCCGTCGCGGGCGCGTCGACGTGGGTGTTCGCGGTCAAGCCGCAGGTGATGCGCGCCGCATGCGAGTCGCTCGCGCCGCAGGCGCGGGCGACGCGACCGCTCGTGATCTCGATCGCCGCGGGCATCACCGCCGCGCAGCTCGAGCGCTGGCTCGGCGGCGACATCGCCGTCGTGCGCTGCATGCCCAACACGCCCGCCCTGCTCGGCGCCGGCGTCACCGGCCTGTTCGCGAATGCAAACGTCGACGCTTCCGGTCGCGATGCCGCGCAGTCGCTGCTCGCCGCCGCGGGCGACACCGCGTGGATCGGCGACGAAGCGCTGATGGACGCCGTCACCGCGGTGTCGGGCAGCGGCCCGGCCTACGTCTTCCTGCTCGCCGAGGCGATGCAGGCCGCTGCGCTCGCGGAAGGACTGCCGGCCGATGCCGCGCGCACGCTCGTGCTGCAGACCATCCTCGGCGCGGCGCGCATGCTCACCGAGGGCGATGCCGACGCGGCCGAACTGCGTCGCCGCGTGACTTCGCCGAACGGCACGACGCAGGCTGCGATCGAGGCCTTCGAGGCCGGCGGCTTCCGCGACCTCGTCGCGCGCGCCATCCACGCCGCCACCGTGCGCGGCCGCGAGCTCGCCGCCGCCAACGACTAATCAGGCGGGGCGACTCGCCCAGGCGCGGATGATGCGCGCGATTTCGGCGACGCCGTCGGTGAGGGCGGCGGGGCCCGGCTGCAGGATGATCGGCGACTTGATCTCGTGCAGCTCACCGTCGCGCACCGCGGGGATCGCGTCCCAGCCCGGGCGTGCCGCGACTTTTTCCGGGCGGAACTTCTTGCCGCACCACGAGCCCAGGATGATGTCCGGCGCGCGCCGCACCACTTCCGACGCGTCCTCGAGGATGCGCGCCTTTGCCAGCGGTTCCAGCGCGCGTTCGGGAAAGATGTCGTCGCCGCCGGCGATGCGCACCAGCTCGGCGACCCAGCGGATGCCGGTGATCGGCGGCTCGTCCCATTCCTCGAAATAGATTTTCGGGCGACGCGGCAGCGTCGCCGCTTCCGCCGCGATCGCGTCGAGGCGACGCTGCAGTTCGCCCGCATACGCGTCTGCACGCGCACCGGCGCCCACGAGCGCACCGAGCCGCCGCACGTAATCGACGATGCCTTCGACGCTGCGGTGGTTGGAGATCCACACCTCGACGCCGCGGCGCACGAGTTCGGCCGCGATGTCGGCCTGGATGTCGGAGAATCCCACCACGAAGTCGGGTTCGAGTTTCAGGATCTCGTCGATCTTCGCGCTGGTGAACGCGCTGACCTTCGGCTTCTCGCGCCGCGCCCGCGGCGGGCGCACGGTGAAGCCGCTGATGCCGACGATGCGATCCTGCTCGCCGAGCGCGTACAGGACTTCGGTCGGTTCCTCGGTGAGGCAGACGATCCGGCGCGGTCCCAACGTATGCTGCATTGCGTCTTGACCCGTCGTTCGCGTGAATCTACTCCACCCGGCTGCGAGGGAGCGCCTTGCCTATCCTACGATGCCACCGGGAATCCATGGGTCGCGCCGGCGCGCTCGCGCGCACCATCGTGCCGGGCGTCGCGTTCGGGATCGTGATGGCGACCTCGGCTTGCGTGCCCTCCACGGTCCGCTCTGCCC
>DATJDY010000267.1:0-7826 GCA_035497155.1 Luteimonas sp. | reverse complement strand
GGCGTGATCGGCGGCATGCTGTTCGCCACCTTCCTCGGCCTGCTGTTCATCCCCGTGTTCTACACGATCGTGCGCCGCGTGCTGGGCGACAAGATGGACGAGCCGCCGGTCCACGTGAACCGCGACAGCACGCTCTAGGCGCGCGACCGCACGACACAGGCAATCGAAGGGGCCCGAACGGGCCCCTTCTTTTTTCGCGGCGGCGAACGATGAACCGCGGACGCGGTGGCTGCGCTCAGAAGCCGAACGAAGCGCCGGCGCCCAGCAGCGTCGCGATGCCCAGCACCGCGAACAGCGCCGCGGCCACGCCATGCACCAGGCGCACCGGCATCCTGCGAAGCAAACGGTCGCCGAGGAAGACCGCCGGCACGTTCGCGATCATCATGCCCAGCGTGGTGCCGGCGACCACCGCGACCGGCAGCGCGTACTTCGCCGCCAGCGCGACGGTCGCGATCTGCGTCTTGTCGCCCATCTCGGCGAGGAAGAACGCGATGAGCGTGGTCGCGAACACGCCGCGTCCGCTGCGCGGCGCCGCTTCGCCTTCGTCGACGTGGTCGGGCACCAGCGTCCACGCGGCCATCGCCAGGAACGACACGCCCAGCACCCAGCGCATCACCACCGGCCCGGCGAGCGCCATCAGCCACGTGCCTGCCGCACCGGCCAGCGCATGGTTGAAGAGGGTCGCGACGAGGATGGCGGCGATGATCGGCCACGGCCGGCGGAAACGCGCGGCGAGCAGGAAGGCGAGCAGCTGGGTCTTGTCGCCGACCTCGGCGAGCGCGACCACGCCGGTGGAGATGAGGAAAGCTTCCATGTGCGATTCACCGGCCGGAAGGGACGCATGACCACGGCGCGTCCCGGCCTCGTGGACGCAGCGTGGTCAATGGTCTTGCCAGGGCGATGGAACTGGACCGTCCGCGCCATGGCCTGCTGGCCAAGTGTGTTGACGCGGACTCCTTCCTCGCGATCGCGCCAGGGCGGATCGCAGGGCAGGGCGGCTACTCCCCAATGACGCGCGCATTGTAGCCCGGCACGCATGAGCCGAGCGCATCGCGGACGGGCGGTGCAAAAGGAAAAGCCCCGGCATCGCTGCCGGGGCTTCCCTGTGGCTTGCGTGCAGCGTCCGCGCGGATGCGCGTCGCTTGCGGCGCGGCTTACTTGGCCTTGGCGGCCTTCACCACCTGCTCCACGTCGGCCTGGGCCTTCGCGGTGGCGGCTTCGAACTGGCCCTTGGCGATCTGGCCGATGGCCTCGCCCGCCTTCACGCTGCGGCCGACGACTTCCTGGCCGGTGCTGACGGCGCGCTCGACGTTCTCGCGCGCGACCTGCACGCCCTTCGGCATGACGGCCTTGAAGCCCTCGGCGTCGCGCACTTCGGCCAGCTCGCCGAAGAAGGCGAAGGTGGCGGCGGCGTTCTTCTCGAGGACGGCCAGCTGCAGGCCGAACACGTCCTGGGCGTTGGCGAGGGCCAGGCGGTTGGCCTGGGTGGCGGCGTCCGCGAACTGGCGGGTCGCGGCGGCGAACTGCTCGTTGATCTGGTTCATGGCGGTTTTCCTGCGGTGACCCGGCGGGATTGCCGGTTTTGTGCGATGCAGCATAACACCGGATTTTGTGCGGTGCAACATGTCTTGCTGAACAGGCCCACCGGGCCGGGGCCGGAGCGGGGAACGAGGCGGGGGACCGGCGCTGCAATCCGCGCCACGCCTCGCTTAGGATGGCGAGAGAGGGGGCACATGGACTGGAACGGGGACCTGCAAGGCTGGCTGGCCGCCCTCGGCATCGGCCTGCTGATCGGCGTGGTGCGGGAACGCCATTCGAGCCGCGGTGGCGCCGCCGCCGAGGCGTCCGTCCGTGCCGGCCTGCGGACCCATGCCGTCCTCGCCCTCGCTGCCGCCGCCGCGATGCAGCTCGGCACGGGAGTGCTGGCCGTGCTGCTGCTGGCCGTCGCGGCGCTGGTCGTGGCGAGCTACTGGGCCAGCCACCGCGACGATCCCGGCATGACCGGCGAGATCGCCCTGCTGCTCACGACGCTGCTCGCCGCCCTCGCGACGCGCGAGCCCGCGCTCGCCGCGGGGCTGGCGGTGATCGGCGCGATCCTGCTGCAGGCGAAGGATGCCCTGCACCGTTTCGTGCGCGAGCTCGTCAGCGAACGCGAATTGAACGATGCATTGCTGCTCGCCGCCGCCGCGCTGGTGGTGCTGCCCTTGCTGCCCGACCATCCGCTGGACCCGTGGGGCGCGTTGCGTCCCGCGCTGCTGTGGAAATTCGTGGTGCTGGTGATGGCGGTCGGCATGGCCGGCCACGTCGCCTTGCGCGCGGTCGGCGCGCGCTGGGGTTTGCCGGTGGCGGGCTTCTTTGCCGGCTTCGCGTCGTCGACCGCGGCGGTGGCGGGTTTCGGTGCGAGCGTGCGCGACCAGCCGGCGTTGCGGACCGCGGCGGTGGCGGCGGCGCTGCTCGCGAACGTGGCGTCGCTGCTGCTGTTCGTCGCGATCATCGGCACCGGCGCGCCGGCGCTGTTGCGCGCGATGGCCTTGCCGCTCGGCGCGGCGGCGCTGGTCCTGGTCGCCGGCGGCGTACTGGGCCTGCGCAGCCACGCCGCGGCGGCCGATCTGCCGGAAGCGCCAGCCCCGCGCGCCTTCCACCTCAGCCACGGGCTCGCGCTCGCGCTGCTGCTCGCCGCGGTGCTGCTGGTCTCGGCGTGGATGCGGCTCTGGTTCGGCGATGCGGGTGCGTTGTTCGCGGCGGCGCTGGTCGCGCTCGGGGAACTGCATGCGGCCGGTGCGAGCGTCGCGCAACTTTCCGCAAGCGGATCGCTCACGCCCGGGCATGCGGAGTGGGGCGTGATCGCATTGCTCGCGGCGGCCGCGGTGTCGAAATCGGTGGTGGCGTTCGCCAGCGGCGGCGTCGGCTACGGCACGCGTGTCGCGACGGGCCTGTTCGGATCGCTGCTCGCGGCGACCGCGGTGCAGGCGCTGCTCGGCTGAGCGTGCGCGACTAGGGAACAACCCCGCGCGGCAGGCAGCCGAGCGCCGCGAGCACGCCGTGCAGCACGGGCTGGTGCATCAGCCACGGCGCGGCCATGACCAGCACGCCCGCGCACAACACCAGGATCGCCATCGCGATCCGCCACCCGCCCCGCTGCAGGCGTTGCCCGAGGCGCGCGCCCGACCAGGTCAGCGGCACCATCAGCGGCAGCGTACCGATGCCGAACGCCGCCATCGTCAGCGCACCATTGCGCGCATCCGCCTGCATCCAGGCGGCGGCGAGCAGCGTGGTGCTGAGGCCGCACGGCATCCAGCCCCACAGCATGCCGAGCGCGATGCGCTTGCCGGGTCCGTCGCCGGCGAGCAACAGCCGCCGTTGCAGCGGCCGCAGGGCTTGCCACAGGCGCGCGCCCGGCGTGGTGCCGAAGCCGAGCCGCCCGCCGAAGCCAAGCAGGCGCAGCGCGGCAAACACGAGCACCGCGCCGACCGCGACGCGCATCGCCGTCGCCAGCCATTGCACGCGCGCCAGGTCGAGCAGGCCGTGGCCGATGCCGCCGACGATCGCGCCGGCGGCGACATAGCCGAGCACGCGGCCGAGATTGGGCTGCAGCGCGCGCCACCAGCCGCCCTGCGGCGACAGCGCGGAAAAGCCGGTCGCGATGCCGCCGCACATCGCCGCGCAATGCGCGGCGCCGAGCAGGCCGGCGAGCCACGCGGCGCCGAGCGCGAGCCAGTCAACCGGCATCGCCGTGGCCCGTCGTATCGTCCGGCGCGGGCGGATCCGGCGGCTCGTCGCGCAGCACGTCCAGTGCCGGCGTGTCGAGGTCCTCGAACTGGCCGTGCCGCACCGCCCATACGAAGATCCATGCGGCGATGCCGATCAGCAGCAGGCTCAGCGGGATCAGGAACAGCAGGATGTTCATCGCGGCATGCGTTCCCGTGGGGTCGACTTCGCCAGTCGCAGCGAATTGGCGGTGACCGCCAGCGACGAGAGTGCCATGCCGAGCGCCGCGAGCCACGGCGTCACCAGGCCCGCGGCGGCCAGCGGCAGCGCGAGCAGGTTGTAGCCGAAGGCCCACGCCAGGTTCTGGCGGACGATGCGCCGCGTGCGCCGGGCGATCGCGATCGCGGCCGGCACGGCGCCGAGCGAACTGCCCGACAGCACCAGGTCCGCCGCGCGCTGCGCGAGCGCGGCGCCGTCGCCGATCGCCAGCGATACGTCGGCGCCCGCGAGCACGGGCGCATCGTTGAGGCCGTCGCCGACCATCGCGACGATCCTGCCTTCGCGCTGCAGGCCGCGCACGAGCGCGAGCTTGCCTTCCGGCGACTGGCGCGCGTGCGCGGCCTCGATGCCCATCGAATGCGCGAAGCGCTGCACCGGCGCATCGGCGTCGCCGCTGGACAGGTGCAGCGCGAGGCCCTGCGCGCGCAATTGCCTCACGGCGCCGGCGGCATCGGCGCGTTCGCGTTCGGCGAACACGAAGCGCGCGCGAGCGGCACCGCCATCATCGCGCGCGCCGAGCCAGACCGCGCCGTCGTCCTCGCCACCGGTCGCGAACGCGGCCGTGCCGATGCGCCAGTGGCGCCCCGCGACGAAGCCTTCCACGCCCCGGCCGGCGACGGCGCGGACGCCATCGGCGGCAGGAACGTCCGTGGCGTCGGCGAACGCGGTCGCGAGTGGATGGCTGCTGTCGCGCTCGAGCGCGGCCGCGATGCGCAAGGCATCGGCCTCCCCGATACCGTCGCATGCCTCGACGCGCTCCAGCCGGGGCTTGCCGTCGCCCAGCGTGCCGGTCTTGTCGAACACCACGTCCGTGGCGCGCGCGAGCCGTTCCAGCGCTTCCGGCCGCACCGACAGCACGCCGATGCGCGCCAGCGCGCCATGCGCCGCGGCCAACGCAGCCGGCACCGCCAGCGACAGCGCGCACGGGCAGCTCACCACGAGCAGCGCCAGCAGCACTTCGAACGCCCGCGCCGGTTCATGCACGCGCCACCAGGCGTACACCGCGACCGCGGCGATCGCGAGGCCGGCGACGAACCAGGTCGCGATGCGTTCCGCGCCGATGGCCAGCGCCGGGCGATGCGCCTGCGCGCGCTCGACCAGCCGCGCCAGTTCCGCCAACCGCGTGCCGGCGCCGACCTGGGTGATGCGCAGCCGCGCCGCGTGTTCGCGGCATGCGGTGCCGGCGTACACCGGATCGCCGGCATGGCGCGCGACCGGCGCGGATTCGCCGGTGAGCAGCGATTCCTCGAAGTGTGCTTCGGCTTCCAGCAGCACGCCGTCGGCGGGCACCGGCTCGCCGACGGCGACGCGCACGATGTCGCCGATCGCGAGCGCATCGATCGGCACGGATTCGCGGCTCCCATCGGGCAGTTCCCGCGTCGCGAATGCGGGCCGCGCCCGCGCCAATGCGTCGACCTGCGCGCTCGCGATGCCGCGCGCGCGCTGCTCGAGCTGGCGCGCGACCAGCAGCAGGAACACGAACATCACCGCCGCGTCGTACCAGACGTGCTCGCCGCCGCGCACGGTTTCCCAGGTGCTCGCGGCCCACGCCAGCAGCGTCGAGCCCGCGACCAGCGTGTCCATGCCCGGGCGGCGCCCGCGCAATTCGTTCCAGGCGCCGGCGAGGAAGGGCCAACCGGCCCAGAACACCACCGGCGTCGACACCAGGAACGTGATCCAGCGGAAGAAGTCGCGCGTGGGCAGCGGCATCTCGCCCGCGGTGTCGAGGTACAGCGCCTCGGCGAACATCATCGCCTGCATCGCGCCGAGCCCGGCCAGGCCGATGCGCAGGAGCGCGCGGTTGCGTTCGGCGCGCCGCGCGCGCTCGCGCGCCTCGCCGGTGGCGAGATAGGGGCGATAGCCGAGCGCCGCCAGCCGCGCGAGCGGCTTCGACAGCGGCGTGCGCGCGGGATCCCAGGCGATGCGGATGCGGCCGGTCACGGCGTTCGCGCTGGATTCGAGCACGCCGGGCTCGCGCGCCAGTGCGCGGTCGACCAGCCAGGCGCAGGCGGCACAGCGCATGCCGTCGGTCAGGACGGTGATCTCGCGGCCACCGTCGACCGTGTGCGCATGGCCTGCGAGCAGGTCTTCGCGATCCCACGCCGCCAGCGACGGCGCATCGGCGTCGACGCGTCCGGCGGGGGCGCTGCGCAGGCGATAGTAGTCGTCGAGGCGTGCGTCGCGGATCCAGCGTGCGGCCGCGGCGCAGCCTTCGCAGCAGAAGGCGCGCGACGCGCCGTCGATGTCGGCGCGCGCGGGCGATTGCGGCAGGGCTTCGCCGCAGTGGTGGCAGGCCGCGGGGGCGTCCATCGCGTTACGGTTGCGCGTCGCCCGGAGCGTCGTCGGGCGTCTCGTCGTCCGCGTCGTCCGCGTCGTCCAGCGCGGGGTGCAGCCGCGCCGCGAGCTGGCCGCGAGGGAGCCGGCCGAGCAGGCGCCAGGCACCGGCGTCGTCCGCAGGCTCGAGCTGCAGGTTCCAGTCGTGGTTGCCAGCGGGTCGCGCGTCGGCGCGCCAGCCGGCGCCGCCGGGCGCGAGTTCGAGGACGCGGTCGTCGGCCGCGCGCAGCGGGTGGTGCAGGCGCAACCGCATGCGCGCGGCGCGGTCGAAGTCGCCGGAGACCGCCACCACTTCGACGAAGCCGCCCTTCGCATCGATGCGCAGGATCGCGCTCAGCTTTCGCGCGGCGGCACGCTGGTCGGGACCGAGGTCGGCCTGCTGCGCCTGGCCCGTGCGCTGGACGTCGTCGGGCACGGCGTCGACGCTGCCGTCGCCGCCGGCCACGCGCACCATCACCACGCCACCGATGACCGCGGCCGCGACCAGCGCCACCATCAGCCACACCACGGGTTGCCGCCAGGGCGATTCGTTGTCCATGTCACATCGGTCCGAAGAAGCTGCTGTCCACGCGCGCGGCGGCGCTGCCATCCGCGGCCTCGACCACGAACACGAGCGGATGCCGCCCGTGGATCGAGGCCGGCGCGCCGACCTGGATCGCCTGCGACAGCACTTCGCCGGCGCGCACGCGCACCGCGACGGGCGCATCGCCCAGCGCCAGGGACGGGTCCTTCGCTTCGATCCGGACGCGATACACCTGGTCCGCGTCCGTCTTGTTCACCAGCTTCAGCGTGTAGCTGTTGTCGACGCGATCGCCATGCAGCTGGTACAGCGCGTTGCGGTCGCGCAGCACGTCGGCGATCAGCGGGCTGCGGTTGGCCACGCCCCAGCTCCACGCCGCCACCAGCACCACGAGCAACGCGGCATAGACCAGGATGCGCGGCCGGAGGACGCGGACGCGCCCGCCGTCGAGCGCGTTCTGCGTGGTGTAGCGGATCAGCCCGCGCGGCATGCCGACCTTGTCCATCACGTCGTCGCAGGCATCGATGCAGGCGCCGCAGGCGATGCATTCGTACTGCAGGCCATTGCGGATGTCGATGCCGACCGGGCAGACCTGCACGCACATCGTGCAGTCGATGCAGTCGCCCAGTTCCTCGAACGCGAACTTCGGCAGCGGCATGGCCTCGGCGCCGGCGTCGCCCAGCATCACCGTGCCGGCAGCCTGCAGGCGCGCCTGCGCGGCGCTCGGATGCTTGCTGGCGCGGAACACGTAGTCGTAGGCCGCGCGCACGTCGAGCAGCCCGCGTGCGCGCTCGAGCACGCTGGGCAGGCCGCGGCGGCGCGGGCCACGCGGTTCGCCGCGCATCGGGTCGTACGCGATCACCAGCGTGTCGCGGTCGAACATCGCGCTCTGGAAGCGCGCGTACGGGCACATGTACTTGCACACCTGCTCGCGCAGGATGCCGGCGTTGCCCCAGGTGGCGAGCGCGTAGAACAGCACCCAGAA
>DATJDY010000266.1:0-9401 GCA_035497155.1 Luteimonas sp. | reverse complement strand
CAACGCCTCGTCCAGGCACGCGATCGCAGCCCCGACCGGACCCCAGGTGATGCCGTAGCGCGCCTGGGTGAGACAGCCCAACGGGCCCTTGAGCCCCTTCACGTTGGGCAGGCGGTTGGCCTCCGGCACGCGGACATTGTCGAAGAACAGGGACGAGGTCACCGATGCGCGCAGGCTCATCTTGTGCTTGATCTCCTGGGCGGTGAAGCCGGCGAAGCCCTTCTCGACCACGAAGCCCTGGATGCCCTCGTCGGTCTGCGCCCAGACGATCGCGATGTCGGCCAGGTTGCCGTTGGTGATCCACATCTTGGAGCCGTTGAGGACCCAGTCGCCGCCATCCTTCTTCGCGCTGGGCTTCATGTTGGCCGGATCGGAACCGCCGTGCGGCTCGGTCAGGCCGAAGCAGCCGATCACCTTGCCCGCGGCCATGTCCGGCAGCCAGCGCGTGCGCTGCTCTTCCGAGCCGTAGGCGTAGATCGGGTACATGCACAGCGAGGACTGCACGCTGACGAAGCTGCGGATGCCGCTGTCGCCGCGCTCGAGTTCCTGGCAGATCAGGCCGTAACTGACGCCGTTGAGGCCGCCGCCGCCGTACTGCTCCGGCAGCGAGGAGCCCAGCAGGCCGAGTTCGGCGATTTCCGGCACCAGCTCCTTCGGGAAACGGCCCTGGTCGAAGGCGTCGCCGATGATCGGGATCACGCGCTCGTCGGTGAACCGGGCCACGGTGTCCTGCACCGCGCGCTCCTCTTCCGAAAGCAGGGAGCGGACGTCGAACAGGTCGTAGGGGTGCAGGGCCATGGCGGGGCGGCGTCCTCGAACGGGAAACCGTCATTGTATCGGGCCGCGAGGGCCGGCGCCCCGGAGAACCCGCCCCGGAGAACCTGCACCGGCAAGCCCGCCGAGGACAGGCCGCCCAAAAAGGCACGGGCCCGGCGAACCGGGCCCGTGGGGGTTACCGCTCCACGCGCCGCCTATTGACGACTGGTACCGGGAACAGCAGCCACTTTGGCAACGACCTGGCCATCGACGACCGGCAGGCGGTTGTCGGTGGGCCGTTCGGGCATGCGCAGGGTGCGCTCCTGGCCGTCATAGCGATAAGTCACGTCGTAGGCGACCGGCACGTCCTGCACGCCCAGGGCGATGCGCTTGCCCGGCTTGCTGTCGGTGCGCATGGTGCCGGTGGTGCCGTCCGGATTGCGGTACGTCACCTCGTAGCCGACGACGCGCGAGGAATTGGACGTCGCCGTGGTGGTGTGGCACTGGCGCTCGGTGCGGTTCACGACCTGGCCGCCGACGTGGTTGCGATCGACGCGGTTGCCGATGAAGCCGCCCGCCACGGCGCCGCCCGCGGTCGCGAGCTTCTTGCCGTTGCCGCCACCCACCTGGTTGCCCACGAGGCCGCCGATGATCGCGCCGGCCACGGTGCCGCCGACGTTGCCGTCGCGCTCGGGCAGCCGATCCTGCACGACGACGTCGTTGCAGACCTCGCGCGGCGTGGTGCTCGTGCTGGTCTCGCGCACCGCGTCGGTGCCGATCACCTGCGCGTACTGCTGCTGGCGTTCGTTGATGGGCTTGACGTCGAGCACGGTGGCGTATTCGAGGCCGCGCGCGCCCTCGCCCGTGCCGCGGTTGTTCTGGAAGGCCGCGGCGGCGACGCCGCCGACGAGCAGCGCAGCCAGTGCGATTGCGATCGTATTGTTGTTCATTGCCGACTCCTTCGTTCGTGCACGAGGCACGTTTCCTGCGTCGGCGACGATTGCAACACCCACCAGCTGAACATCGCCTCCACGAAGCCCCGCGGGAATGACCGCGAGGTGAACACGGCGCCCACGGCATCGATTTCTGCTAGCGTCGGCACGATTTCACGGAGATCGCCATGGCCAATCCGCTGCTCGCCCCGTTCATGCGCTGGCTCGGGCGACTGGGCTTCCCGAAACTCTTCCTCCTGTTCGCCGGCCTGTTCGTGCTGGACATGGTGACGCCGGATCCGATCTTTTTGCTCGATGAGTTGCTGCTGGGCATCGGCACGCTGCTGTTCGCCTCCTGGAAGCAGCGGCGCAAGGGATGAACGCGATGGCGCCCGACGGCGATGATGGTGGGCGGTGCCTCGTCGACACGCATTGCCATCTGGACGATGCGGGGTTCGACGACGATCGCGCCGAGGTGCTCGCGCGCGCGCGCGACGCGGGCGTGGCCTGGCAAGTGGTCCCGGCGGTCGACGCCGCGGGCTGGCCGAAGCTGCGCGACGTTTGTACCTCGTCGCCCGGCTTGTTGCCGGCATACGGCCTGCATCCGATGCTGCTTGCCGGGCACCGGCCGGAGCATCTTGAACTGCTGCGCGAATGGATCGAACGCGAGCGCCCGGTCGCGGTCGGCGAGTGCGGGCTCGACTACTTCGTCGAAGGGCTGGATCGCGATGCGCAGTCGAGGTATTTCGAAGGCCAGTTGCGGCTCGCGCGCGAGTTCGACCTGCCGGTGGTGGTGCATGCGCGCCGCGCGGTGGACGCGGTGATCGCCGCGCTGCGCCGAGTCGGTGGATTGCGCGGCGTGATCCACAGTTTCTCCGGCAGCGACGAACAGGCCGCGCAGCTCTGGAAACTGGACTTCCTGCTCGGCCTGGGCGGGCCGGTCACCTACGAGCGCGCGCAACGCCTGCGCCGGCTCGCGGCCACGATGCCGCTGGAATACCTGCTGCTGGAGACCGACGCGCCCGACCAGCCCGACGCCGCGATCCGCGGCCAGCGCAACGAACCAGCGCGCATCGCCGCCGTCCTCGACTGCATCGCTGCCCTGCGCAACGAATCCCCGGACACCATCGCCGCCGCCACCACCGCCAACGCCGCGCGCCTGTTCCGCTTCCCCGGCGCCTAGCCCTTCTTCGGCTTCAGCAGGAGTTCGAGGGCGCGCGCGACGGCGGCGAAGGCGAAGGCGCCGGTAACGTGCGTGGCCGCGCCGAGGCCGGCGCCGCAATCGAGCTTGAGCGCGGCGTCGCGATCCAGTTGCGGGCGGGTGCCACAGACGCTGCCGTCGGCCTGCGGATAGCGCACGTTTTCCAGCGAATACACCGCCGACACGCCGAAGTAGCGGTCGTGGTTCTTCGGGAAGTTGAACTCGCCGCGCAGCTTCTTGCGGACGAGCGAGAGCATCGCGTCGTGCTCGGTGCGCGAGAGGTCGCGCACGCGCACCTGGGTCGGGTCGGTGCGCCCGCCGGCCGAACCGACGGTGACGACCGGCAGCTTGCGCCGCCGGCACCAGGCGATGGCCTCGACCTTGGTGCGGAAGCTGTCGCAGGCGTCGAGCACCAGGTCGTAGCCGCCGCCCAGCAGCGACTCGAGGTTCGACGGCGTCAGGAACGATTCGACCGCCACGGCCTCGACCACCGGATTGATCGCGCGGCAGCGCTCGGCCATCGCCTGCGCCTTGTTGCGGCCGTATTGCCCCGCGAGCGCCGGCAGCTGGCGGCTGGTATTGGACAGGCACAGGTCGTCGGCGTCGATCAGGGCGAGATGGCCCACCGCGCTGCGCGCGAGGGCTTCGGCCGCCCACGACCCGACGCCGCCCAGGCCGACCACCGCGACCCGCGCGCCGGCGAGGCGTTCGATCGTCCCGGCCCCGTACAGCCGGTCGATGCCCGCGAAGCGCTCGCGCAACTCGCCTGGAATGGATTCCTGTCGCATGGGGGCATGTTAACTTGCGCCCAGCCAACCAAGCCGGGGACCGCCGATGAACGCACCTGCCGACCGCATGCCCACCGACGGCAAGCCAGCCAACCCGCCCTCCGGCAATGCCGCGATGCGCTACCTCTTCCTGTTCGTGCTCGGCCTCGTGGTCGGCGTCGTCGGCACGGTGATGGCGGTGCGCGCGCTCGATGCGCGCAAGGACCATTTCCCCGAGAGCGTGATGCACCTGTTCTCGGCGCACATGGACATGCTCGACGCCAACGTCACCGGCAACCGCTGCGCGGCGACGGACACGCTGCCGCAGCTGCAGGCGTTGCGGACGCTCGCCAACGACATCGAGCCGGCGTTCGGCGACCTGCGCGAGGACAGCCGCTTCGCCGGCCACGCCAGCGACCTGCGTGCCGCGCTCGACCGGTCGCTGGCCAGCCCGCCGATCGCCTGCGCCGGCGTGCAAGCGGCGATGAAGGACATCGGCGCGGCGTGCAAGGCCTGCCACCGCGACTTCAGGAACTGATTTGCCGCGTCCCGCAAGACGGCGGCGCCCTGCCCCGCCGCCCCCCGCAGGTGAACCGCCGGCGAACGATGCCGGCCCGCAGCGTCGCGATTGACCACTTGTTCACGGCGTGCTCCCGAGGATGGCCCGGTCATCCACGGAGACACGCCATGAATGCTTCCACCTCCCTCCGCGTTGCCGGCGCGACCGCCCTCGCCGCTTGCCTGGCCGCGGCCGGCTGTGCGACCACGTCGCCCGGCTACAACAACGGCTATTCCAGCGCACCGCCCCCGGTCAGCGGCACCTGTTACGACTGCGGCACCGTGACCCGCATCGAGGCTTACGGCGCCGGCACCAGCAACGTGCCGAACGCAACGGGTGCGGTGCTCGGCGGCATCGTCGGCGCCGTCGCCGGCCGTGAAATCGCCAAGAACAGCACCGACAGCAAGGGCCGCCAGAACACCGCCACGGCGGCCGGCGCGGTGGCCGGCGCGATCGCGGGCAACGCGATCCAGAACCGTTCGCAGGCCAACAACGGTGGCTACACCATCTACGTGCGCATGGCCAACGGCAGCACCCAGACGGTCACCCAGTCCGACCTGGGCGGCATCCGCGAAGGCTCGTACGTGCGGGTCTACAACGGTCGCGCCTGGGTTCGCTGAGCACGGCCGACATGGTTAGGATGGGGCGGTCCGTTCCGGCGGGCCGCCCTTTTTCTTGCGCCACGGGGAGACGCGCATGACCTTCATGACCGTGATGTACGTGCTGGGGGCCCTCCTGGTCCTCGTCGGACTGGCCGGCATCGTGCTCCCCGCCCTGCCCGGGCTGCCGCTGGTGTTCGCGGGCATGGTGCTGGCGGCCTGGGCCGAGCACTTCACCCGCATCGGCATCGCCACGCTCGTCGCGCTCGGCGTGCTGACGCTGCTGTCGCTGGCGGTGGATTTCTGGGCGGCGGCACTGGGCGCGAAACGCGTCGGCGCGAGCCGGCTCGCGATCGCCGGCGCGATCATCGGCACGGTCGCGGGCCTGTTCTTCGGGGTCGTGGGCATCTTCATCGGCCCGTTCTGCGGCGCGCTGCTGGGCGAGCTGGTGCACGGGCGCCGCCTGGATCCGGCCGCGATGAGCCAGGCCACGAAGGTCGGCGTCGGCACCTGGCTGGGCATCGTGCTCGGCATCGCGCTGAAACTCACCCTCGCGCTGGCGATGCTGGCGCTGTTCGCGTGGGCCTGGTGGAGGTGACGTTCACGCCTCGATGAATGCGACGCCGGGATCATGGGCGCAATGTGGAGTCGAAAGCGCATGATCTGGACCATCGTCGTCACCGCGGCGCTCACGGCGCTCGCCGTCGTGCTGGGCCTCAACTTCGTCACGCCGAGCAAGCAACTCGAGCGCCGCATCGAGCATCGCTACGCGGTGTCGGACCCGCAGTTCCGGCGCGAAATGGGGGTGATGCTCGGGCCCTCGATCCTGCCCGGCAACTCGGTCGTCGCGCTGAACAACGGCGACGAGATCTTCCCGGCGATGCTGGGCGCGATCCGGGGCGCGCAAAAGACCATCACCTTCGAGACCTACATCTACTGGGAAGGCGTCATCGGCAAGCAGTTCGCCGACGCGCTGAGCGAACGCGCCCGGGCCGGCGTCGCGGTCGACGTGACGATCGACTGGGTCGGCAGCGCCAGCATGGACCACGCGCAGCTGCAGGAGATGGAGGACGCGGGCGTGCACGTCGAGCGCTACCGTCCGCTGCACTGGTACAACCTGGCGCGCATGAACAACCGCACCCACCGCAAGCTGCTGGTGGTGGACGGCAAGGTCGGGTTCACCGGCGGCGTCGGCATCGGCGATCCGTGGCAGGGGCATGCGCAGGATCCGGACCACTGGCGCGACATGCATTTCCGCATCGAAGGCCCGGTCGTGGCGCAGATGCAGGCGGCGTTCAACGACAACTGGACGAAGACCACCGGCACGATCGTCAACGGCACCGACTACTTCCCGCCGCTGGCGAACGCCGGCGACATGGCCGCCCACCTGTTCATCAGTTCGCCCGCCGGCGGCAGCGAAAGCATGCACCTGATGTACCTGATGGCGATCGCCGCGGCCGAGCACAGCATCGACCTGGACGCGGCCTACTTCATCCCGGACGAACTGGTGACCAAGGCGCTGATCGCCGCGCGCCACCGCGGCGTGCGCATCCGCATCGTGATGCCCGGGAAGAACACCGATTCCGACGCCGCGCGCATGGCCTCGAAGGCCAGCTGGGGGCCGCTGCTGCTCGCCGGCGTGGAAATGTACGAGTACGACCCGACCATGTTCCACAACAAGATGCTGATCGTGGACCGGGAACTGGTCTCGGTGGGGTCCACCAATTTCGACCTGCGGTCCTTCCAGCTCAACGACGAGGCCAGCCTCAACGTCTATGATCGCGACTTCGCCGGCCGCATGACCCAGGTGTTCGAAGCGGACCTGGCGAAGTGCCGCCGCTACACCTACGCGTCGTGGAAGGACCGCCCGTGGACCGAGAAATTCGCCGAGACCTTCATCCGGCCGCTGCGTTCGCAGCTCTGAGCCGGGGCTCGCGCGGGCGCCTGGCCGCGGTCCTGTGTGCACTGGCGCTCGTCGCCGCCGGTGCCGCCATCGCCGCGCCGCCCCGGGCCACGCCCGCCTTCGCCGCGCCGGCGCCGCAGGACGGCGCGGCCGGCAACCCGCACGCCGTCGCCGCGGACGAGTCCCCGGCCAGCCCCGACGCACGCGCGGTCCAGGCCGAAGTACGCGCCGGCGAACGCGAGGACGCCCGCGTCGCCAGCGCCGTCGCCGCGCGCCTGCTGCGGCAGCCGTCGCTGCAGCGCGTGACCGTGGCCGTCAGCGGCGGCGTGGTCACGCTGGGCGGCGAAGTCCTCGCCGACGCCGACCGCAAGCTCGCCGCCGAACTGGCGGGCAAAGTCGCGGGCGTCGTCCAGGTCGTCAGTCAGGTCCGCATCGACGCCGACCTCCAGACCCGCCTGGATGCGGCGCTCGAACAGGCCCGGGGCAAGCTCGTGCAGGTGGTGGCGGCACTGCCGCTGCTGGTGGTCGCCATCGGCCTGGTGTGGTTCGCCGCGTGGTTCGGCCGGCGCGTGTCGCGCTGGCCGCTGCGCTGGCTGCGCGGCCGCGACGACAACCCGTACATGGATGGCCTGGTGCGGCGCGTGGTGCAGTCCGCGGTCGTGATCGTCGGCCTGGTGCTGGCGCTGAACCTGCTCGGGGCGACGGCGCTGGTCGGCGCGGTCCTCGGCTCCGCCGGCGTGATCGGCCTGGTCGTGGGCTTCGCGTTCCGCGACATCGCCGAGAACTACATGGCCGGCGTGCTGCTGAGCCTGCGCCGGCCGTTCGCGCCGGACGACCACCTGGTCATCGACAAGTACGAGGGCAAGGTCATCGCCCTGACCTCGCGCGCGACGCTGCTGATGACGCTGGACGGCAACCAGGTCTCGCTGCCGAACTCGCTGGTGTTCAAGTCGGTGGTGACCAACTACACGGCCAATCCGAAGCGGCGCTTCGACTTTGCGTTGCCGGTGGATCCGTCCGAATCGATGGGCCGTGCCCGCGACCTCGGACTGGAGGCGCTCGCGCAGGTCGACGGCGTGCTCGGCGAGCCCGCGCCCTCGTTCGCGCTGGACGGGTATGCCACGAAAGGCATCGACGTGCGCTTCTTCGGCTGGGTGGACCAGCGCCGCAACGACGTCGGCAAGGTCCGCACCGAAGCGCTGCGCGCCGTCCGCGGGGCCTTTGCGCGCGCCGGCGTGCACGGGCCGGAAACGGTGCGCTATCGCGCCCCCGACGCACCCGCGCACGAAGCGCCCACCGGCGATACGTCGGTGAACCGGGACATCGATGCGCAACTGGCCGACGCGCAGCGCGCGAGCGACCAGGACATGCTCAACCCGCAGGGGAGCGGAGATGCGAAGCCATGACGATGTGAGTCCGCGCCGCGCGTTGCCACTCGCGCTGGCTTTCGCGCTGGCGACGGCAGGCGCGTGCCTGCCGGGCGCCGCGTTCGCCCAGCAGGCGCCGGCCGCCACGCCTGCCCCACCCGGCGTTTCCGCCTGCGTGGCGATCGAGATCGATGCCGCGCGCCTGGCCTGCTACGACGCCGCGGCCGGACGCGCCGCGCCGAGCACGCGACAGGCCGACGCGGCGGCGGAAGCCGCGCAAGCGGCCGCCGATGCCGCGCGAGCGGAGCGCGAAGCGAAAGAACCCAGGCCGGTCGCGTCGGACCACGCGCAAGCGCGCCGCCAGCGAGGCAACGCAAGCCTGTTCCGCCGCGACGCGCCCGGCGCGCCCGAGGCCGAACCGCTCGATCCCGAAGCGCAGGCCGCGATCGCCAACGCCGGCAAGGGTTCGCTGCTCGACACGCGCTGGGAACTCGCGCGCGACTCCAAGCTCGGCATCTTCAACTTCCGCGCCTACAAGCCCGTCTACCTGTTCCCGGTCTTCTGGAGCAGCTCGACCAATCCGCACCCGTTTTCCCCGAGTCGTGGCACGGCAACGGACGTCGAATCCCTCAACTCGCTCGAGGCGAAGTTCCAGATCAGCTTCAAGACCAAGGCGGTGGAGAACCTGTTCGGCGACAACGGCGACATCTGGATGGCCTACACCCAGAGTTCGCGCTGGCAGGTCTACAACGGCGCCGCGTCGCGCCCGTTCCGCGAGACGAATTACGAGCCCGAGGTGATGCTCGCCTTCCGCACCGGCTACGGCCTGCTCGGCTGGAAGGGCCGGCTGGCGGCGGTCGGCATCAACCACCAGTCCAACGGCCGCTCCGATCCGCTCTCGCGCAGCTGGAACCGGGTGGTGTTCAACTTCGGCTTCGACCGCGAAGGCTGGGCGCTGAACCTGCGGCCCTGGATCCGCATCCCGGAGCGCGGCCACGGCGACGACAATCCCGACATTTCCGACTACATGGGCCGCGGCGACGCGACGCTGGTCCGTACCTTCGCCGATGGCCAGCAGCTGTCGCTGGCGCTGCGGCATTCGCTGCGCAGCGGCGACCGTGCGCACGGCGCCGTGCAGTTCGACTGGGCGTTCCCGCTGCACGACACCTTTCGCGGGCACCTGCAGGTGTTCGACGGCTATGGCGAGAGCCTGATCGATTACAACCACCGCTCGACCTACGTCGGCCTCGGCATCTCGCTCATGGAGTGGTACTAGTAGGGCCGACCCACGGTCGGCTGCCCTTGCCACCCGCCGGG
>DATJDY010000265.1:0-4387 GCA_035497155.1 Luteimonas sp. | reverse complement strand
CACCCGCGACCGCCTCGACGCCTGGATCGAAACGCTGCGCGCCGCCGACGGGTTCGCCTTCGACACCGAAACCGATTCGCTCGATGCGCCGTGCGCGAACCTCGTCGGCCTGAGCTTCGCGGTCGAGCCCGGCCGCGCCGTTTACATCCCCGTCGGCCACGCGTATCCCGGTGCGCCGGCGCAACTGCCGATGCAGGAAGTGCTGGACGCGTTGCGCCCGCTGCTCGAGGACGCCGGCAAGCGCAAGGTCGGGCAGCATGGCAAGTACGACCTGCACGTCCTGCGCTGCCACGGCATCGACGTCGCGGGTTATGCCGACGACACGATGCTGGAAAGCTTCGTGCTCAACGCGACGGCGACGCGGCACGACATGGATTCGCTGGCGAAGCGCTATCTCGGCTACGACACGATCAAGTACGCCGACGTGGCGGGCAAGGGCGCGAAGCAGATCCCGTTCGCGCAGGTCGCGATCGACGACGCGACCCGCTATGCCGCCGAGGATGCCGACGTCACCCTGCGCCTGCATCGCGTGCTGGGCCAGCGCCTGGCCGCGGAGCCGGCGCTGGAGCGCGTCTATCGCGACATCGAGATGCCGCTGGTGCCGGTGCTCGAACGCATCGAGGCCAACGGCGTGCTGATCGACATGGACGAGCTGCGCCGCCAGTCCGCCGACCTGTCGCGGCGCATGCTCGAGCTGCAGCAACAGGCCACCACGCTGGCGGGGCGCACGTTCAACCTGGATTCGCCGAAGCAGGTGTGCCAGCTGCTGTTCGAGGACCTGAAGCTGCCGGCGATGGTGAAGACGCCGGGCGGCCAGCCCTCGGCGAACGAGGAAGCGCTGGAGGCGATCGCGGACCTGCACGAGCTGCCCCGCGTGATCCTCGATTACCGCAGCCTCGCCAAGCTGCGCAGCACGTACACCGAAAAGCTGCCGGAGATGGTCAATCCACGCGACGGCCGCGTCCACACCAGCTACCACCAGGCCGGCGCGGCCACCGGGCGGCTCGCGTCCAGCGATCCGAACCTGCAGAACATCCCGATCCGAACGCCCGACGGCCGCCGCATCCGCAAGGCCTTCGTCGCGCCGGAAGGCCGCCGCATCGTCGCCTGCGACTACTCGCAGATCGAGCTGCGGATCATGGCCCACCTGTCGCAGGATCCGGCGCTCGTGCGCGCGTTCGAGTCGGGCGCCGACATCCACCGCGCCACCGCCGCCGAAGTCTTCGGCAAGGCGATCGACGCGGTCGAGCCGAACGAGCGCCGCGCCGCCAAGGCGATCAACTTCGGCCTGATGTACGGCATGAGCGCGTTCGGCCTGGCGAAGCAGCTCGACATCTCGCGCGGCGAGGCGCAGGACTACATCGCGCTGTACTTCAGCCGCTATCCGGGCGTGCGCGATTTCATGGAAGCCACTCGGCAGCAGGCGCGCGAGCGCGGTTACGTGGAAACCGTGTTCGGCCGGCGCCTGTACCTGGCCGACATCCAGGCGCGCAACCAGGGCCTGCGCGCGGGCGCCGAGCGCGCCGCGATCAACGCGCCGATGCAGGGCACCGCGGCGGACATCATCAAGCGCGCGATGATCGACATCCACGGCTGGCTCGCGGGAACGCGCCGCGCGGACGGCGCTTCGCCGGCGCTGATGGTGCTGCAGGTGCACGACGAACTGGTGTTCGAGGTGGATGTCGGCTTCGTCGACACCCTGCTCGCCGAGGTGCCGCGGCGCATGGCCGCGGCGGCCGAACTGGGGGTGCCGCTGGTGGTGGATTCGGGGGTCGGCAACGACTGGGACGAGGCGCACTGACGCGGCGTTTCGGGGGAATGAATCATTCCTGAACCCAACAGTTTTTTAACCCGAATCTTCACGAACCATCCATGTAGGGGGTGGTCATATAGACCGCGACGGATGCAACGTCCGTCGTGTGATCACCTCCCCTCCCCTGGAGTGATCCCCCGGAACGGATACCCCTCCCCAGGGTCCGTTCCCCGGCCCCGCTAGCCCTCCCCCTGGCTATGCGGGGCTTTTTTATGCGCGCAGCGCATAAAAAAGCCCCCCAAAGTTTTGGCGCGGTGGTGTTCCGGCAGAGCGATGAAACGTGGGCGCCAAAACTTTGGGCCCCGCGCAATGCGCCTTACATCCCTCGCGCCTGTCGGCGCGCCCCCCTTGGGAAGGGGGGCTGTTCCTCCGTGCGGGAGGCGTCGCGACGGGAATGGCGGCAGGCGTGTGGGATGCTGGCGGCCTGGCAACGGCGCAGGAGCGGGGCGATGGGCGAGATCTGGGGGTTGTCGGCGCCGTGGTGGGTGTTCGTGGTGCGGGCGGTCGTGGTGTACCTGCTGGTGATGGTGCTGGTGCGCGCGTCGGGGAAGCGGGCGGTGGGGCAGTTCACGCCGTTCGACCTGGTGCTGCTGATCCTGATCGGCAACGCGGTGCAGAACGGGCTCAACGGCGGCGACAACTCCGTGACCGGGGCGGTGATCCTCGCCGGCACGCTGATCCTGCTGAACCTGGGCGTCGCCTACGTGACCGCGCGGTCGCAGCGCGCCGAACGCATCATCGAAGGCGTGCCGATGGTGCTCGCGCGCGACGGCGTGGTGTTCGAGGACGTGCTGCGCCGGGAGCTGGTCAGCCTCGACGACTTCCACGAGGCACTGCGGATGAACAACCTCGCCGATCCCGACGATGTCGCGCTGGCGTTGCTGGAGACCAACGGCAGCATCAGCGTGGTGCCCAAGGACGCTGGCGGTTCCGAGCGCGCGGCGAAGTACCTTTCGCGACTGCCCCGCAAGTCGCTGCACCGGCGGCGCCGTCGCCCCGGGAGTCCCCAGGCCGACTGATCCGGCCCGTCGGCGGATCAGCCCGCGGCTTCGCGCAGCCAGTCGCGCGGCGAGAGGTAATCGGCGAGGCGCGCCTCGGCGCTGTCCCGTTCCGGCGCATAGCCGTATTCCCAGCGCACCAGCGGCGGCAGGCTCATCAGGATCGACTCGGCGCGGCCGCCGGACTGCAGGCCGAACAGCGTGCCGCGGTCGTACACGAGGTTGAATTCGACGTACCGGCCGCGGCGATACAGCTGGAATTCGCGTTCGCACTCGCCGTATGCGGCGCCCTTGCGGCGTTCGACGATCGGCAGGTAGGCGTCGAGGAAGCCGTCGCCGACCGCGCGCATGTAGGCGAAATCGGCGTCGAAATCCGTGTGCAGGTCGTCGAAGAACAGGCCGCCGATGCCGCGCGTCTCGTTGCGATGCTTCAGGAAGAAGTACTCGTCGCACCAGCGCTTGTGCGCCTCGTAGCGTTCCTGCCCGCCGAACGGCTCGCACAACGCGCGGGCGGTCCGGTGCCAGTGCAGCACGTCCTCGTCGACGGGATAGAACGGCGTCAGGTCGAAGCCGCCGCCGAACCACCAGGCCACGGTCTCGCCGTCGCGCATCGCGCGGAAGTGGCGCACGTTGGCGTGCGTGGTCGGCAGGTACGGGTTGCGCGGATGGAAAACGAGCGACACGCCGCAGGCGCGCCACGATGCGCCCGCGAGTTCGGGGCGCGCGACGCTGGCCGACGGCGGCAATTTCGTGCCCGAGACGTCGGAAAAGCCGATGCCGGCCTGCTCGAACACCGCGCCGTCGCGCAGCACGCGGGTGCGGCCGCCGCCGCCTTCGTTCCGCGTCCACTGGTCCTCGGCGAAGCGCGCGCCCCCGTCCGCCGCTTCGATGGCGGCGCAGATGCGGTCCTGCAGGCCGAGCAGCCAGTCGCGGACGGTGTCGAACGAAGCGGGGGCGTGTTCCATGCTCACTTCAGCGTCGAATCGAACAGCTCGAGGATGCGGCGGTACTCGTCGTACCACGCGTCCGGATGGGTGAAGCCGTGGCGTTCGAGCGGGTAGGGCGCGATGGACCAGTTGTCCTTGCGCAGCTCGATGAGCTTCTGCGCCATGTTCACCGAATCCTCGAAGAACACGTTGTCGTCGATCATGCCGTGCGCGATCAGCAGACGGTCGTGCAGGCCTTCGGCGAACTCGATCGGCGAGGAGCGTTTGTAGGCCTCGGGGTCGATGTCGGGCGTGTTGAGGATGTTCGACGTGTATTCGTGGTTGTAGCGCGTCCAGTCCGACACCGGCCGCAGCGCCGCGCCGGCCTTGAACACGCCAGGCTCGCGGAACAGCGCCATGAAGGTCATGAAGCAGCCGTAGCTGCCGCCGTAGATGCCGGTGCGGTCGCGGTCGCCCTGGCGGTTGGCGACGAGCCAGTCGAGGCCGTCGAGGTAGTCGTCGAGTTCCGGGTGGCCCATGTTGCGGTAGATCGCGGTGCGCCAGTCGCGGCCGTAGCCTTCGCTGCCGCGGTAGTCGAGGTCGAGCACGATGTAGCCGTGCTGCACCAGCAGGTCGTGGAACATCTGTTC
>DATJDY010000264.1:0-2065 GCA_035497155.1 Luteimonas sp. | reverse complement strand
GGACCATGCTCGAGCTGCAGCGCACGCAGTACCCGCCGATCGCGCGCGTCGCCGAGCCCTACGTGAAGCTGGCCGGCGTGCGCGTCGAGCCGGCCAACCATGCGCGCCACGACATGTCGAGCGGTTACGGCATCCGCACCTGCCTCGACGGCCTCGGGCTGCTCGACATCGCCAGTGGCAAGGAACGGAAGATCGCGCTGCCTGCTGATGCGTGTCCGGCCGCGCCGCTGTGGTCCCCGGATGGCCGCCGCTTCGCCTTCAACAACACCGCCCCCGGCCGCGTCGAGCTCTGGGTGGGCGACGTGGCCAGCGGTTCCGCGCATCGCGTGGAAGGCGTGCAGCTCAATCCCGTCCTCGGCGGCGAAATCCAGTGGCTGGGCAGCGAACGCTTGCTGGTGAAGACGGTGCCCGCGGGCATCGGCGCCGCGCCGAAAAAGGCGATGGTGCCGCCGGGACCGGACGTGCAGGAGTCGCTGGGCGGCAAGGGCGAGAGCAGCACCTACGAGGCGCGCGACACGTTGCAGGGGCCGGAGGACGAGGCGCTGTTCGATTACTACGCGACCTCGCAGCTGGCGACGGTCGACGCCGCCATCGGCAAGCTCGCGACGGTCGGCGCGCCAGCGGTCTACACCGACGTCGACGCCGCGCCCGACGCGCGCCACGTCCTGGTGGAAACGCTGAAGCGGCCGTATTCGCACGCCACCACCTACGAGCGCTTCGCCCACGACGTCTCCGTGCTCGACCTCGCCGACGGCAGCGTGCGCCCGATCGCCAGCCTGCCGGTGGCCGACGCGGTGCCCGTGCACGGGGTCCCGACCGGCCCGCGCGATTTCGCCTGGCGCGCCAACCAGCCCGCCACGCTCACGTGGGCCGAGGCACTCGATGGCGGCGACTGGAAGGCCACGGCGCCGGCACGCGACCGCGTACTGTCGCTCGCCGCGCCGTTTTCCGGCGAACCGGTCGAGATCGCGAAGGTGAAGCAGCGCTATGCGGGCCTGTCGTGGTTCGCGGACGGCTCGCGCGCGCTGCTCGACGAATACGACGAGAACCGCCACTGGCGAACGACCACGCTGGTCGATGTCGACGATCGGTCCGTGGCGCCGCGCGTGCTGTGGGACCTCTCGTACGACGAGCTCTACGACGATCCGGGATCGCCGCAGTTCCGCGTGCTGCCCGACGGAGCCTGGGTGCTGCGCGAAGATGGCGGCGCGCTGTTCCTGAGCGGGCAGGGCGCGACGCCGAAGGGCGACCGACCGTTCCTGGACCGATACGACCTCGCCACCGGCAAGACCACGCGGCTGTTCCGCAGCGGCATGGAAGGCATCGACACCTTCGCCGGATTCGCCGACGGTGATCCCTCGCGGCTGCTCGCCTGGAGCCAGTCGCCGAAGAGTCCCCCGAACCTGTTCCTGCGCACGCTTGGCGACGCGCTGCCCGGCACCGCGGAAGGCGAGGCCGCCCGCGCGTACGCCGCGAAGCAGGTGACGCGCTTCCCCGATCCGACGCCGCTGGTGCGGCAGATCCGCAAGCAGCTCGTCACCTACAAGCGCAAGGACGGCGTCGCGCTGTCGTTCACGCTGTACACGCCGCCTGGCTACAAGGCGGGGACGCGCGTGCCGGCCGTCCTCTACGCGTATCCGCTGGACTACAGCGATCCGTCGCAGGCCGGGCAGGTCAGCGGCGCCGACGAGCGCGAGTTCACCCGCCCCGCGTACTGGGAACTGCTGGCACTGGCCGGCTACGCGATCATCGACAACGCCGCGTTCCCGATCGTCGGCGATCCGAAGGACGCCTACGACACCTACATCCCGCAGCTGATCGACGATGCGCAGGCGGCGGTGGACGCGGCGGTGGCGACCGGCGTGGTCGACCGCGATCGCATCGGCATCACCGGCCACAGCCATGGCGCGCTGATGACCGCGAACCTGCTGGCGCGCAGCGACCTGTTCCGGGCCGGCGTCGCCACCAGCGGCAGCTACAACAAGACGCTTACGCCGTTCGGCTTCCAGAACGAGCGCCGTTCGTTCTGGACCGCCCCCGCGGTCTACGCGGACGCGTCCGCGTT
>DATJDY010000263.1:0-3890 GCA_035497155.1 Luteimonas sp. | reverse complement strand
CTCAAGGCCAAGCTGCGCGAGAACCGCCTGGTCACGGTGTGCGAGGAAGCCAGCTGCCCGAACATCCACGAGTGCTTCGGCCACGGCACCGCGACCTTCATGATCCTGGGCGAGGTGTGCACGCGCCGCTGCTCGTTCTGCGACGTCGCCCACGGCCGCCCCAAGCCACCGGACCCGGCCGAACCGCTGCACCTGGCGCAGACGGTCAAGGACATGGGGCTGAAATACGTGGTGGTCACCAGCGTCGACCGCGACGACCTGCGCGACGGTGGCGCGGCGCATTTCGTCGACTGCATCACCGCGATCCGCGAGATGAGCCCCGGCACGAAGGTCGAGATCCTGACGCCCGACTTCCGCGGCAAGGGCCGCATGGAGCGCGCGCTCGACATCCTCGCGGCGAATCCGCCGGACGTGTTCAACCACAACGTCGAAACCGTGCCGGACCTGTACAGGAACGTGAGGCCCGGCGCCGACTACCAGTGGTCGCTGACGCTGCTGCGCGAGTTCAAGGCCCGGCACCCGGACGTGACCACCAAGTCCGGGATCATGCTCGGCCTGGGCGAGACCCTGGAGCAGGTCCACGGCACCCTGCGCGACCTGCGCGCCCACGACGTGGACATGGTCACGATCGGCCAGTACCTGCAGCCCAGCGCCCACCACCATCCGGTCCTGCGCTACTGGACCCCGCAGGAGTACGCGGACCTCGAGGCGTTCGGGCTCGGTTTGGGTTTCGCTCATGTTGCGTCGGGCCCGCTCGTGCGATCCTCGTACCACGCCGACCGCCAGGCGGCCGAAGCTGCGCAACTTCCGGCACTGGCGGGTGGTCGAACCTCGTAACACCCTGCCGGTCCCCACTGGCGTTCACGGCGGCCGAGGCCGCGGAGCCCGAATGAAACTGCAACATGCCCTGCTGGCCCTCGCCCTCGCCACCCCGGTGGCGCTGCTGGCGCGGCCTTCGGCCGACCAGAGTGCGGCCATCGCCGCGGGCCCCACCGCCGACCAGGCGACCACCGCGCGCCTCGTCTACGGGCTGCTCTCCGACAGCCGCTACGCGTACCGCCCGCGCGCGCTGGACGACGCGCTGTCGCAGGACGTGTTCAAGCGCTACCTGGAGGCGCTCGACGGCAGCAAGATGTTCTTCACCGCGGGCGACGTGGCGAAGTTCTCGCAGTACAAGACCAGCCTCGACGACGCGATCAAGAGCGGCAAGCTCGACCCCGCCTACGCGATGTTCGCGCTGTACAAGCAGCGCGTCGCCGAGCGCTCGGCGTATTCGCGCGCGCTGCTGAAGCAGGACATCTTCGACTTCTCCGGCAACGACCGCTGGCAGTACGACCGCAAGGACGCCGCGTGGGCGACGTCCGCCGACCTCGACACGCTGTGGAAGCAGTCGGTGCGCAACGACTGGTTGCGGCTCAAGCTGGCGGGCAAGAAACCCGACGAGATCCGCAAGACGCTCGACAAGCGCTACGCCAACCTGGCGCGCACCGTCGCCGAGCTCGACTCGACCGACGCGTTCAGCAGCTTCCTCAATGCCTACACCGCGGCGATCGACCCGCACACCGACTACATGGATCCGCGCACGGCGGATCGCTTCAACCAACAGATGTCGCTGTCGCTGGAAGGCATCGGCGCGCAGCTGCAGAAGCAGGACGACGTGACCGTGATCCGCGAGGTGCTGCCCGGCGGCCCCGCGATCAAGAGCGGCCAGCTCGAGGCCGGCGACCGCATCGTCGCCGTCGGCCAGGGCGGCAGCACGCCGATGGAAGACATCGTCGGCTGGCGCCTGGACGACGTGGTCGCGAAGATCAAGGGCCCGAAGGGCACGCAGGTGCGCCTGGACGTGATCCCCCCGGAAGCCGGCATGGACAGCAAGCCGCGCCGCGTGGTGCTGGTACGCGACAAGATCAAGCTCACCGAGGACGCGGCCAAGGCCAAGGTGATCGACATCCCCGCACGCGGCAGCATGCCGGCGCGCCGCATCGGCGTGGTCGAGCTGCCCGGCTTCTACCAGGACTTCAACGCGCGCCGCAGCAACAGCGACGACTACGTGTCCGCCAGCCGCGACGTTGCCCGCCTGCTCGCGCAGTTCCGCGCGCAGAAGGTCGACGGCGTGGTGATGGACCTGCGCAACAACGGCGGCGGCTCGCTCAGCGAGGCGATCGAGCTCACCGGCCTGTTCATCGACAAGGGCCCGGTGGTGCAGGTGCGCGAATCCGGCGGCCGCGTCAGCGTCGAGAGCGACGACAATGCCGGCGTCGCCTGGGACGGTCCGCTCGCGGTGCTGGTCAATCGCGGCTCGGCGTCGGCGTCGGAGATCTTCGCCGGCGCGATCCAGGATTACGGCCGCGGCCTGATCGTCGGCGAGCCGACCTTCGGCAAGGGCACCGTGCAGAACATGGTCGACCTCGACCGCTGGCCGGCGAACGAGAAGCCGCGCTTCGGCCAGGTCAAGCTGACCATCGCGCAGTTCTTCCTGCCCGGCGGCAGCAGCACGCAGAACAAGGGCGTGGTGCCGGACATCGCGTTCCCGGTCACCGTGGACGCCAGCGAGTTCGGCGAAAGCACCAACGACAACGCGCTGCCGTGGACCCGCATCGCATCGGTGCCGCACGTGCGCTACGGCAACTTCACGCCGGTGCTTGCGCAGCTCGACGCGCTGCACGATGCGCGCGTGGCGAAGAACAAGGAATTCCAGTGGTGGTCCGAGGACGTGGCCCAGTTCCGCGCGCAGCGCGAGAAGGGCTATGTGTCGCTCAACGAGGCCGTGCGCCGCAGCGAGCGCGACGAGGACCTGGCCAAGCGCAACGAACGCCAGGCGCTGCGCAAGCAGCTGGGGCTGATGCTCGACCCGCTGTCGGCCGACGACACCGACGACGACGGCCTGCAGGCGAACGAGCGCAATGTCGTGGCCGATGCGGCGCGCGAGAAGGCGGCCGAGGATCGCCCGGACCCGCTGCTGCGCGAGGCCGCGGCCATCCTCGCCGACACGACCACGCTGCTGTCCGGCGACAAGCAGCTCGCCGCGACGGTGCTGCCGGAAACAGGCCGCGCCACGCAATGGGCCGAGTGACGGGGAGCCCATAGCGCGACCCCTGCGGGGGCGTACAATCCATCGCAAGAATCCGACAGCGGGCGCCAGTGGCGCCCGCTATCGTTTCTCCCCTGGCACGACCAAGGTCCGCGCATGAAAGCCGCCGTCGCGCTCGCGCTCGCCACGCTCTACCTCATCTGGGGTTCGACCTACCTCGGCATCCGTTTCGCGCTCGAGGGCGGTTGGCCGCCGCTGCTGATGGCGGGCAGCCGCTTCATCGTCGCCGGCGGGCTGATGTACGCCGTGCTGCGCATGCGCGGCGTGCCCGCGCCGACGCGCGCGCAATGGCCGACGATCGCGGCAATGGGCGTGCTGCTGCTCGGCCTCGGCAACGGCATGGTGTGCATCGCCGAACAGACCGTGTCGTCGGGGTTGGCCGCGGTCGCGGTCGCGTCTGCGCCGCTGTGGATGGCGGTGTTCTCCGCGCTGCGCGGCGACCGCCCGACGCGGATGGAGTGCATCGGCCTGGCGATCGGTTTCGCCGGCGTGGTCTGGCTCAACGCCGGTGGCAGCCTGTCCGCGTCGAAGATCGGCCTGGTCGCGCTGGTGGTGGCGACGATCGCCTGGGCGTTCGGTTCGATCTGGAGCCGCGGCCGCGACCTGCCGCCGCCGTTCATGACCGCCGCCGCGCAGATGCTGGTCGGCGGCGTGGTCATGCTCGTCGCGGGCTGGCTGGTCGGCGAGCGCTTCCACGGCATGCCCACGATGAAGGGCTGGCTGTCGGTCGCCTACCTCGCGGGCTTCGGCTCGATCGTCGCGTTCAGCGCCTACATCTGGCTGCTGCACAACGTGCGCC
>DATJDY010000262.1:0-3479 GCA_035497155.1 Luteimonas sp. | reverse complement strand
CGAGAAGCTGCGGGCCGAGTACGCGCCGAAGTTCTCCGCGCATCGCGACGCGATCGTGCTCGATCCGAAGTTGTTCGCGCGCATCAAGGCCCTGCACGACGGCCTGGACACATCGGCGCTGGACGACGAAGGCAAGCGCCTGGTCACGAAGTACTACGAGGATTACGTCCGCGCCGGCGCCAACCTTTCGGATGCCGACAAGGCGAAGCTGCGCGACATGAACGGCGAGCTCGCGAAACTCGGCACGCAGTTCAGCCAGAACGTGCTGGCCGAAGTGAACGACTCGGCCGTGGTCGTGGATACCCGCGCCGAACTCGCCGGCTTGCCCGACGGCGACATCACCGCCGCGCAGGAAGCCGCCAGGGCCCGCGGCCTCGAAGGCAAGTACGTCATCGCGCTGCAGAACACCACCGGCCAGCCGCCCGAGACCTACCTGCAGGATCGCGCGCTGCGCGAGCGCATCCACAAGGCCTCGGTGGCCCGCGGCAGCCGCGGCAACCAGTGGGACAACACCGCGCTGGTGTCGCGGATCATGAATCTTCGCCTCGCGCGCGCGAAGCTGCTCGGCTTCCCGGACTATGCGTCGTTCGTCCTCGCCGACGAGACTGCCGGCACGCCCAAGGCCGTCAACGACATGCTCGGCCGCCTGGCGCCGGCCGCGGTGCGCAACGCGAAGCGCGAGGCCGCCGACCTGCAGGCGATGATCGACAAGGAACAGGCCGCTGCCGGCAAGCTGACGTTCAAGCTCGAGCCGTGGGACTGGGCCTACTACAGCGAGAAGGTGCGCCAGGCGAAGTACGCGTTCGACGAATCGCAGCTCAAGCCCTACCTCGAGCTCGACAACGTGCAGCAGAAGGGCGTGTTCTACGCGGCGGGCCAGCTCTACGGGCTGACGTTCAAGGAGCGCCACGACCTGCCTGTCTACCACGACGACGTGCGCGTGTTCGACGTCTTCGACAAGGACGGCAGGCAGCTCGCCATCTTCATTTCCGACATGTACGCGCGCCCGTCCAAGCGCGGCGGTGCGTGGATGAACTCCTACGTCGACCAGTCGAAGCTGACCGGCAATCTGCCGGTGGTCGCCAACCACCTCAACATCCCGAAGCCGGCCAAGGGCGAGCCGACGCTGCTGACCTGGGACGAAGTCACCACGATGTTCCATGAGTTCGGGCACGCGCTGCACGGCATGTTCTCGAACGTCGAGTACCCGTACTTCAGCGGCACCAGCGTTCCGCGCGACTTCGTCGAATATCCTTCGCAGGTCAACGAGATGTGGTCCGACTGGCCGAGCGTGCTTGCCAACTACGCGAAGCACTACAAGACCGGCGAACCGATGCCGCGCGAATTGCTGGACAAGGTGCTGGCCAGCTCGAAGTTCAACCAGGGCTTCGCGACGACGGAGTACCTGGGCGCGGCGATGCTCGACCAGCGCTGGCACCAGATCGCCGACGCCTCGCAGATCCCGGCGGCCGATGGCGTGATGGCGTTCGAGGCAGCGGCACTGGCGAAGGACGGCATCGATTTCGCCGCGGTGCCGCCGCGCTACCGCACACCCTACTTCAGCCACATCATGGGCGGCTATGCGGCCGGCTACTACGCCTACATCTGGTCGGAAGTGCTCGACGCCGACACCGTCGAGTGGATCAAGGCGCACGGCGGCCTGACCCGCGAGAACGGCGACCACTTCCGCGACACCCTGCTCTCGCGCGGCGGCAGCGTCGACGCGATGCAGCTGTTCCGCGACTTCGCCGGCCGCGCGCCCGACATCAAGCCACTCCTCGAACGCCGCGGCCTCGACTGAGGCTCAGAGCTCCGGCAGGGTCTGGCGGAGGGCCTGGCGCCATCCGTCGGCCTGCCAGGGGTCGCTGCGCTGCGACGCGGCGCGGCGGAGGGCGCGTTCGAGCGGATAGTCGTTGCCGGCTTTCGTGCGGCCGAGTTCGCTCCACGCGAGCGGCACGGCAACGCCGGCTTCGGGGCGTGCGCGCAGCGACCAGTTGGTCACGCTGGTCGCGCCGCGTCCGTTACGCAGCCAGTCGATGAAGATGACACCCTTGCGCTTCGCCTTGGTCGCGGTGGCGACGTAGCGTTGCGGCGACTGCGCCTCCATGGCGCGGGCGAAGGCCTCGCAGAAGGCCTTGGCGGTGGGCCAGTCCGCCTTCGGGGCGACGGGCACGACGAGGTGCAGCCCCTTGCCGCCGGACAGGCGCAGGAAGCTCTCGAGGCCGGCCTCCTGCAGGCGCGCGCGCAGCTCGCGCGCTGCCGCGCGGATCGTCGCCCAGTCGACGCCTTCGCCGGGGTCGAGGTCGAACACGAGCCGGTCGGGGTGCTCGACGTCCTCGATGCGCGCGCCCCAGGGATGGAACTCGAGCACGTTCATCTGCACCAGGTCGAGCAGGCCGGCGACATCGTCCACGTAGACGTAGTCCTCGCTGCCGCCGTCCTTCTCGCGGATCGGGGTCGAGCGGACATTGCTGCCCAGGGTGGCCGCGTGGTGTTTCTGGAAGAAGCACTGGCCGCGCACGCCGTCCGGGCAACGCACCAGCGACAGCGGCCGCTCGCGCATTTCCGGCAGCATCAGCGGCGCGACCTCGCGGTAGTAATCGAAGACCTGCTGCTTGGTGATGCGAAGCTGCGGGTAGACGATGCGGTCCGGGCTGCTGACGCGCGGGATCGCCGCTTCGGCGGCCGGCTTCCTGCCGGCAGCCTTTTTCGCGGGCGCGCTCGCAGCCTTGCGGGTGCTGGTGGCTTTCGGCGCCCTCGTGGTTTTCGTCGGCTTCGTGGTTTTCGTCGGCTTCGTGGCCTTTGCCGCCTTCGTGGCTTTGGTCGCCTTGCCGCCCTTCATCGCTCCCGCGTCGCCGATCTCGTCCACGCCCTTGTCCTCGCGCAAGCCCTTGAAGCTCGCCTGTCGCAGCAGGCCCTCCTTGCCCCAGCCACGGTACTCCAGCTCGACGACCAGCCGAGGCTCGATCCAGGTGACGTCGCGCGGGCGGAACGGCACGTGCGCGGGCAACACCACCGTCGCCTCGCGCCGCGCCAGCGGCTTCATCCGCGCCGCCAGGTTGCGCAGCATCGCGTCGTCGAAGCCGGTGCCGACGCGGCCCACGTAGTCCAGCGCACCGTCGCGATGCGTGGCCAGCAACAGTGAGCCGAAACCGTTGCGTGAACGCTTCGGCGCCGTGTAGCCGACGACGATGAACTCGTCGCCCTGCGCGTGCTTGGTCTTGAGCCAGCTCGCGTTGCGCCCCGGCGTGTAGTGGCCGTCCAGGCGCTTGCTGATGATGCCTTCCATGCCCTGGCGCTTGCTCGCCGCGAACACTTCGGCGCCATGGCCGATGATGTGCTGGCTGAGCGCGAGCACGGGCGGCGCGCCTTCGAGCAATTCCGCGAGCAGCGCCTTGCGGTCCTCGAGCGCGGTGCGCGCCAGGTCCTGGCCGCCCAGCGACGGCAGGTCGAACAGCATGCAGCGTAGCGGTGCGTTC
>DATJDY010000261.1:0-4407 GCA_035497155.1 Luteimonas sp. | reverse complement strand
AGCTCCGCGTCGAAGGCGGTGGCGCCCCAGTCGACCAGGCGCAGGCCGTCGATGCGGCCGTCGAGCTTGCCGTCGATGCTGCCGAAGTCGAATACGCCGGTGAGCGCGTGCAGGTCGAGGTCGTCGATCGCGAGGTCGGCGCCGAGCGAGGGCGCGACGCCGAACGGGCGTTCCAGCGCGAGCTGCGAGACGCGGACCGTGCCGCCGAACAGCTGCATCTCCAGGCCGCCGTCGAAGGCCATGCGTTCGTCGGCGTAATGCGCGTTCGGGATCGTGCCGCTGAGTTCGCCGTCGAACGCCGGCAAGCCGAGCGCCTGCGCGATCGCACCGATGTCGAGCCTGTCGAGGTCGAGTGCGAAGTCCATGCGCATGCCCTGCCCGTTCGCGGGCGGCCGCATCACCAGGCCGTCGAAACGCAGCGTGCCGCCGAATGCGGGCACCGTCACCGGTTCGCGCAGGCGCAATTCGCCTGCTGCGCTGCGCATCGGCAACGTGGCGGCGGCGAAGTCGAGGCCGTAGAGCTTGCCCTCGCGCCAGCGCAGCACGCTGTCGACGGGCCCGGCGGCGGAAAAGCGCACGTCGCCGTCGAGGCCGTCGAAGCGGAAGCGGTCCTTGCCGTCGGCGAGGTCGACGCCGTGCAGCGTCGCGCCGGCGGCTTGCAGGACGCCACCGTCGATGTGCAGCTGCGCGTCGATGCCGCCCGCGAGCGCCAGATCGGACAGGCCGGCGAGGCCGAGCCAGCCGGAGAGATAGCGTTCGCGCCAGGGCGCGAGGTCGGCCGCATGCACGGCGACGTCGAGCGACTGCAGGCTCGCGTCCGGCGTGAACGCGGCGCCGCCGGTGGCGTGCAACGCGGTGCCGTCGCGCCATTCGAACGCGGGCAGCGTCCAGCCGGCGTCGCCTTGCCGGCGTGCGTCGACGTGCAGGCCGATGGGCGACGACGGCAGCGCGACGTAGGCGCTGCCGAACAGCAGTTCGCCGCCGCGGAGTTCACCGTCGAGCTTGACGGTGGACAGCCCGTGTGGCGTGCCGCCATCGAACATCCGGTAATCGATGTCGAGTGTCGCGCCGAGGTCCTGCGCGGCGATGCTCGCGTCGGGCGTGTCGAGCGCGGCGCCGGCGAGCGCGAGCATGCCCTCGACCTGCAGCGGCTTCTTGTCCGGCGCGTGCACGCGCAAGTGGCCGTCGAGCATGCCGCCCTTGAGCTGGCCGTCAGGCCAGGCCTGCGCGAGCAGTGCCTGCGCCCAGGCCAGCGGCACGCGCGCGAGGTCGACGGCGGTGTCGTCGGGCGTGGACGCACGACGGGTCACGGTGAGCGCGCTGCGGCCATCGCGCAGCGCGGCGAAGGTCATCGCGTCATCGAGCGTGATCGCCAGTCGCAGCGGACGCGCGCGGCCGCTGCGGACGGCGCCTTCGCAACGCCATCCGCTCGCGTTGCTTGCGCCGCCGCCCCCGCTCGCCCGGTTCGCGCGCGACAGCGGGCACTGCCAGCGCAGGTCACGATAGCGGTAGCCGAGATCGGGCGCGTCGACCGCGCCCACCTCGACCTGCAAGTCGCCCTGCGGCGCACCTGCGCGCCAGGCCAGCCGCACGCGCACGTCGTGCAGTGTCGCGACCGCCGTCGTGAGCTTCGCGATGCGCACTTGCGCGACGCGCGGCGCCTCGGCGGCACGTGCGCAGGTAGCCACCGGCCACGCCAGTGCAAGCAGCAGGATTAGGATCGCCCGAGGCATGGAAGCCAGCATACCGAGCCGGGGACGGCCCTGCGATGAAGCCTGCTGCAACGAAGCACGCCGCAATGAAGCCGGCGCCGCGGATCCTGCTGGTCGAGGACGATGCGCCCAGCCGCGCGTTCCTGGCGGCGGCGCTCGCCGGGCTGCCCGCGCGCGTCGCCACCGCAGCGGGCGCGGGCGAAGCGCTCGTGCTGGCGGCGACGGGCGGGCCGTTCGACCTCTGGCTGCTGGACGCGCACCTGCCCGACGCGGACGGCGGCGCGCTGCTCGCAGCCCTGCGCCTGCTCGCGCCGATGACGCCGGCTCTGGCGCACACGGCGACGCGCGATCGCCGGTACGCGGCGGCGTTGTGCGCGCGCGGTTTCAATGGCGTGCTGGTCAAGCCGGTCGCGCTGGCGGTGTTGCGCGCGACGGTGCGCGATGCGCTGGCGACGCTGCCGCGTGGCCTGCCGTCGACGCTGCCGCATGCGAGCGCAAGCAAGGCGGCGGCCGTCGCCGAAGCGCCAGCCATCGGCTGGTTCTCCGCGGACGCGGCAGGCGGCGGCGACGCCAACGCCGACAACGCGCGGGCGCGCGGCAATGCGCGCTCGCGACGCACGACCTTGCGCGCGCTGTTCCATGCCGAATTGCCGGTGCAGCGCGCGTCGGTGGAACACGCCCTGGCGAACGGCGACTTCGCGTCGGCCAGCGACGTGCTGCATCGCCTGCGCGCGAGTTGCGGCTTCGTCGGCGCGGCGGCACTGGGCGCGGCGGTGCGCACGCTGCAGGCCGATCCGGGGTCGCTGGAGGCATTGCGCCGCTTCGGCGCTTGCGTGGACGCGGTGCTGGCGCTGGCGGGCGGCGCGATCGCCTAGCGCGTGGCGGGATCCTCCGTCGCCAGCCGCCCGAGCGCGCCGAGCAGGTCCCACGAACGCAGCGGCCGGCCGCCGAGATGGTGCAGCAACACCTGGCGCATCGCGCGGCGCAGGCCCGCGAGGTCGTCGACGCCGGGTACGCCGGCATCGCGCACGCCGCCGTCGGCCGCCAGCGCCAGCAGCGCGTATCCCGTCGCCGCGTCGCTGCGGTCGGCGCGGCCGCGGTCGCTGAGCAGCCGCTGCGGGCCCTGTTCCGGGTCGAGGCGATAGCGCGCGGCCGGATCGATCGGCTGCCCGTCGACGTCGCTGGCGAAATCGATGCCGAAGCCGAGCGCATCGAGCAGCGCCGCCTCGAAGCGGCGCAGCGTCCACGCCAGCGGCTGCGACGGGTCGCCCAGCCGCGCGCGCATCGTCGCGTAGGCGTCGAACAACTCGTGCTGCGGGTCGTCGCGCGGCGCCAGGCGCAGCACCAGCTCGTTGACGTAGAAGGCGGCGAGCACGGCCTCGCCCGCGAGCAGGGGGGGCGCGTCCAGCGCCTCGGCGCTGCGCAGCTGCGCGAGTTCGCCCTGCTGCACCGCCTCCAGGCGCACGTGCTGCAGCGGCTGCAGCGCGGCGCGCAAGGGCTGCCGGCGCGCGCTGCGCACGCCACGCGCGACCAGGCCGACGCGGCCGTGGTTCGCGGTCAGCACCTCCACCAGCAGGCTCGTTTCGCGCCAGGGCCGCGCGTGCAGGACGAACGCGGGCTCGCCGGCGATGCGCATTTCAGTCGTGGTAGCCGAACGTCCGCAAGGCCGCTTCGTCGTCCGACCAGCCGGCGCGCACGCGCACCCACGTCTGCAGGAACACCTTCGCGCCGAACAGGCGCTCCATCTGCTCGCGCGCCCGCGTGCCGATCTCGCGCAGGCGCTCGCCGCCCTTGCCGATCACGATCGCCTTCTGCCCGTCGCGCTCGACCCAGACCACGGCACCGATACGCAGCAGCGGGCCGTGCCGGCCTTCTTCCTCCGCGAACTGCTCGATCTCGACGGTTGTCGCGTACGGCAGTTCCGCGCCGAGCTGGCGCATCAGCTGCTCGCGCACCAGTTCGCCGGCGAGGAAGCGCTGGCTCTTGTCGGTGATCTCGTCCTCGCCGTACAGCGGCGGCTGTTCCGGCAGCAACTGCAGCAGCGATGCGACCAGCGGCTCCAGCCCCTTGCGCTTGAGCGCCGACACCGGATGCACGGATGCGAAGTCGCGGCCTTCGTTCGCCGTGCCGAGGTACGGCAGCAATTCGCTCTTGTCCTTGAAGCGGTCGACCTGGTTCACGACCAGCACGACCGGCACCTTCGCCTCGCGCAGCGCCGCGTAGGCGAGCGTGTCCTCCTCGTCCCAGCGCCCGGCCTCGACGACGAGCATCGCCGCGTCCACGCCCTCGAGCGCGCCGCGCGCCGCGCGGTTCATCATCCGGTGCATCGCCGACGCCGAGGCCTTGCCTTCGCCGCGATGGATGCCGGGCGTGTCGACGAGCAGCAGCTGGCCGCCCTCGACGGTGGCGATGCCGAGGAGGCGGTGGCGGGTGGTCTGGGGGCGGTTGGAGACGATGCTGACCTTGGCGCCGACCAGGGCGTTCACTAGGGTCGACTTGCCGACGTTCGGGCGGCCGACGACCGCGATCTGCCCTGCCCGATGTGCCTTTTCGCTCATGCGGCCATTGTACGGGGGTTCGCGGGTGGAGCCTCCCTTCGGGGCTGGGCGACGCGACGACGTGTGTGTGGTCCGCCGCGTCGGTCAGTCGTCCATGCCTGACTCCGCGGGCGCGGGCCATCCATGGCCCGCTCGGC
>DATJDY010000260.1:0-8141 GCA_035497155.1 Luteimonas sp. | reverse complement strand
CCCAGGTCGACCAGCCACTGGCCTTGTCCGACGCTGCGGTCGTCACGTTGTTCCAGTCCTTCGCCGTGAAGTACTCGACGCCGAGACGGTTGTTGCCCGACGCGTAGGCCGCCATGAAGTCCACGCGGTTGGCGGTGTGCTGCGCATCCACCGTCTGCTTTTCCTTGCCCAGCGTGCCCGAGTAGGTGCCCACGCCGATGACGGTCGTGGCGGTCGGCGCGAAACTCAGCCGGCCTTCGAAGTCCAGGCCCTTGCTGCGGCTTGGGTTCTTGTAGCCGTTGCCGTTCAGCGCCGCGACCGCGTATTCCACCGAACCGCCGCCGAGCTTGCCGCCCGCGTGCACGCCCCAGTCGGCCGAGGTGCCGAACTTCAGGCGATCGATCAGCGTGTTCTCGATGTAGCGCATGCCATACGCACCTTCGGCGAACGGCACCCACGGCAGGTCGGCCGAACCGGCGCGCAGCACGAAGGCGTCGCTGAGCGTGTACTGGACGTAGGCCTTCTTCAGGTAGACCTCGGTCGAGGAGATCGCCGATGAATACTGGAAGTCGGTGGTCAGGTTCATCGACCACTTGTCGTCGAACTTGTGGTCCACGCCGAGGTAGAAGCGCTTGATGTCGAACGCGAAGCCGGACTTGTCCGTCTTCACGCCCTTGCTGCTGTCGTCGATGTTGGTCAGGTCGTAGTACAGGCGGCCGCTGATCTTGGTGTCGTTGACCAGCTTGGACAGCTTGTCGAGCTTGTCCGTCGACGCCTGCGAAGCCTCGGCGGCCTGCGCGTTGGCGACGTTGATGTCGGACTGGGCCTCGGTGCGCTCCTGCAGGGCGTCCAGCTGCGCCTGCAGGTTGGCGATCTGCGCCTTCAGCGCTTCGAGGTCGGTGGCGGACACCGGCGCGGACTGCGGGCCGGCGAACGCGGGGGCCGAAGCGGCCAGGGCGGCGAGGCCCAGGCCGGCAGCGACGGCCGTCGCGAGGAGGTTGTGGCGCATGGGTGTGGTCTCCGGGTTCATGGGAACGCGTCGGCGCGGGCTGCGCATGGGCGGTTCGGGGCGCAGGTTCCGACAGCAACATGACGGTTGCGCTACAGGTGAACGGAAATTTGACGTTCGGGCGCTGTCATGTTCCCGACACATGCGCGACATGCCACGGTCACGGCGACAGCGTGCAATGCGGGCCAAGCGGGCGATGCCCGCGGCAGAAGCCCATCCCCGCAGGAGTGACCACGTGTCCAACTTCCGTTCCATCCGCCACGCCGCCGCCACGCTGGCGCTCGTTGCCGCCGTCGGCACCACGGCCGCGCAGGCCGCCGACATCACCGGCGCCGGCGCGACCTTCATCTACCCGCTGATCTCCAAGTGGTCGGCCGACTACAACGACGCGACCGGCAACAAGATCAACTACCAGTCGATCGGCTCGGGCGGCGGCATCGCCCAGATCAAGGCCGGTACCGTCGATTTCGGGTCGTCCGACAAGCCGCTGCCGCCGGCCGAGCTCGCCGCCGCGGGCCTGGGCCAGTTCCCGTCCGCGATCGGCGGCGTGGTGCCGGTCATGAACCTGCCGGGCGTGCCCGCGGGCGCGATGAAGCTCGACGGCCCGCTGCTGGCCGACATCTTCCTCGGCAAGATCACGATGTGGAACGACCCGCGCATCGTCGCGCTGAACGGCGGCGTGCAGCTGCCGGCGCGCCGCATCACCGTCGTGCACCGCTCCGACGGCTCGGGCACCACCTTCAACTTCGTCAACTACCTCTCCAAGGTCAGCCCGGAGTGGAAATCGGGCGTCGGCGAAGGCACCTCGGTGAAGTGGCCGACCGGCATCGGCGGCAAGGGCAACGAGGGCGTGGCCGCGTACGTCAAGCAGATCGTCGGCGGCATCGGCTACGTCGAGCTGTCGTACGCGCTGCAGAACCGGATCACCTACTCGCGCCTGAAGAACGCCGCCGGCAACTTCGTCAACCCGAGCGACGACACCTTCCAGGCCGCGGCCGCCAGCGCCGACTGGAAGAACGCGAAGGACTTCTACCTGGTCATGACGAACGCTCCCGGCGAGAACGCCTGGCCGATCGCCGCGACCAATTTCATCCTGATGTACAAGCACCCGAAGGACGCCGCGCGCGCCCGCAACGCCCGCGAATTTTTCCGCTGGGCCTATGCGAACGGCGATGCCCAGGCCAAGGCGCTGGACTACGTGCCGCTGCCGGACGACCTGGTAAAGCAGATCGAGGCCTACTGGTCCACCGAGATGAAGTACTGACCCCTTCCTCCCCCAGGGGAACATTTGCGCGGGCTTCGGCCCGCGTTTTTTTTGCGCTTCGATCAAGCCAGGGAAGGCGCTGTCATCCAGCTGTCACGCAACTGCAGGCGGCTTGTCATCGAAACATCATTTCATGTGCGCAGCCGCCGGGCCGCCCGGCGACGACGCCATGGAGCCACGCCTTGCAAGCTGCCGCCGCCCGCCCGGACACGCCCCGCGACGACGCCTTCGCCGACCGCGCCTTCCGCTGGCTGGTGACCGGCGCCGGCGTGCTGGTGCTGATCGCGCTGGGGGCCGCCGCGTTCTCGATGCTCTGGGGCGGCCGCGCGGCCTTCTCGACCTTCGGCATCGGTTTCCTGTGGTCGCGCGAATGGGATCCGGTCGGGCAGCACTTCGGCGCGCTGGTGCCGATCTACGGCACGGTGGTCACCGCCGTCATCGCCATGGTCATCGCGGTGCCGGTGAGCTTCGGCATCGCCATGTTCCTCACCGAAGCATTCCCATTGAAGCTCGCGCCGAAGTGGATGCGCGGAACGGTGGGCGCGGCGATCGAGCTGCTGGCGGGCATTCCCTCGATCATCTACGGCATGTGGGGCCTGTTCGTGCTGGTGCCGGTGCTGTCGGAGCACGTCTATCCGTGGATCGACGCGCACATGGGCCAGTGGCCGCTGGTCGGAACCCTGTTCTCCGGGCCGCCGCTGGGCCTCGGCATGCTGACCGCCGGCCTGGTGCTGGCGATCATGGTGATCCCGTTCATCGCCTCGGTGATGCGCGAGGTCTTCCTCACCGTGCCCGGGCGGCTGAAGGAGTCGGCCTACGCGCTCGGTTCGACCCGCTGGGAAGTGGTGTGGGACGTGGTCCTGCCCTACACGCGATCGGCGGTGATCGGCGGCGTCTTCCTCGGCCTCGGTCGCGCCCTCGGCGAGACGATGGCGGTGACCTTCGTGCTCGGCAACGCGCACGAGCTCGTGGCGTCGCTGCTGATGCCCGGCAACTCGATCGCCGCGACCATCGCCAACGAATTCGCCGAAGCCGACTCGGAAATGTACCGCTCCGCGCTGATCGCGCTCGGCTTCGTCCTGTTCCTGGTCACCTTCGTCGTGCTGTCGCTGGCGCGGCTGATGCTCCGCCGCCTGTCGCGGCGGGAGGGGCGCTGACATGCGGATGTCCCATTCCAGCTCATCCCTCTACCTGACCCGGCGCATCCGCAATGCCACCGCGCAGGTCTTCGCCGTCGCGGCCACGGCGTTCGGCGTGTTCTTCCTCGCCTGGATCCTGTGGACGACGCTGCGCAACGGCATCGCCTCGCTCGACCTGGCGCTGTTCACGCGGATGACGCCGCCGCCGGGCGAGCACGGCGGCATGCTCAATGCCTTCTTCGGCAGCGCGCTCATGAGCCTGCTCGGCATCGCGATCGGCGCGCCGGTGGGCGTGCTCGCCGGCACCTTCCTCGCCGAGTACTCGCGCGCATCCTGGCTCGGCGGCACGGTGCGCTTCGTCAACGACATCCTGCTCTCGGCACCGTCGATCGTGCTCGGCCTGTTCGTGTATACCCTGGTCGTCGCGCCGATGGGCCACTTCTCGGCGCTGGCCGGCGCGATCTCCCTGGCCTTCATCGTGCTGCCGGTCGTGGTCCGCACGACCGACGAAATGCTGCAGCTGGTGCCCGCGCAGATGCGCGAGGCCGCGCTTTCGCTCGGCGTCCCGCAGTGGAAGGTGACGGTGCAGGTGCTGTACCGCTCCTCGCTGCCGGGCATCGCCACCGGCATCCTGCTGGCGCTCGCCCGCATCTCGGGCGAGACCGCGCCGCTGCTGTTCACCGCGCTCAACAACCAGTACTGGACCACGAACGTGCTGGCGCCGATGGCGAACGTGCCCGTCGTGATCTTCCAGTATGCGATGAGCCCGTACGACAGCTGGCACTCGCTGGCCTGGGCCGGCGCCTTCGTCCTCACCCTGTTCGTGCTGCTGGTCAGCCTCCTGGCGCGCGCCGTCGTGGCGCGCAACCGGGTGGCGCATGACTGACGCCCCCTCCTCCTTCGATGCGACCCCGGCCATGAACGACGCCAGCCCCGCTTCCGCCGCCACCCACCGCAGCCCCGGCGCCCCGGCGCGGGCGCCGAAGCTCGCTGCGCGCGGGCTCGACTTCTGGTACGGCGATTACCGCGCGGTCAAGGACATCGCGCTCGACATCCCGGAGAAGCGCGTCACCGCGCTGATCGGCCCGTCGGGCTGCGGCAAGTCGACGCTGTTGCGGGTATTCAACCGGATCTACGCCCTGTACCCGGGCCAGCGCGCCACCGGCGAGGTGCTGCTGGACGGTGAGAACGTCCTCGATCCGAAGTATCCGATGAACCGGTTGCGCACCAGGGTCGGCATGGTGTTCCAGAAGCCGGTGCCGTTCCCGATGACGATCTTCGAGAACGTCGCCTACGGCATCCGCCACCATGAGCGCCTGTCGAAGGCCGACATGGCGGTGCGCGTCGAGTCGGCGCTGCGCCAGGCCGCGTTGTGGGACGAGGTCAAGGACAAGCTTGGCTACAACGCGCTCGGCCTGTCCGGCGGCCAGCAGCAGCGCCTGTGCATCGCGCGCGCGGTGGCCCTGAAGCCCGACGTGCTGCTGCTCGACGAGCCGACCTCGGCGCTGGACCCGATCTCCACCAGCCGCATCGAGCAGCTGGTCGAGGAGCTCAAGAACGACTACACGATCATGATCGTGACCCACAACATGCAGCAGGCCGCGCGCGTCTCCGACTACACCGCCTTCATGTACCTGGGCGACCTCATCGAGCACGACGCGACGCCGACCATCTTCTCCAACCCCTCGAAGCAGCAGACCGAGGACTACATCACGGGGCGTTTCGGATGAACCAGCAGCCGCACGACCATATCGTCAAGAGCTACGACGAGGAACAGAACCGCCTGCGCGGCGAACTGCTGCGCATGGGCGCGATGGCAATGGCGCAGCTGGAGGCCGCGCTCGACGTGGTCGAACGCCGCGACGACCGCGCCGCGCAGCGAGTGATCGACAACGACATCGCGATCGACCAGCTCGAGCACGAGACCAGCCAGGACGTGGTGAAGCTGACCCTGCGCGGCCCGCTGGCCCGCGACATGCGCCATATCCTGGCGGCCCTGCGCATCGCCTCGGACATCGAGCGCATCGGCGACTACGCGGCCAACGTCGCCAAGCGCTCGATCGCGCTCAATGCGGCGCCGCCGCTGCCGCACACGCTCGGCCTGCGCGCGCTCGGCACGCTGGCGCTGCGCCAGCTCGAGGACGTGCTCGTCGCCTACCGCGATTCCGATGCCGAGGCCGCGCAGCGCGTGCGCGCCGCCGACGCCGAGCTCGACGTGCAGTACACGGGCCTGTTCCGCGAGCTGCTGACCTACATGATGGAGGACGCGCGCAACATCACCCCGTGCACGCACCTGCTGTTCATGGCCAAGAACATCGAGCGCATCGGCGACCACGCGACCAACATCGCCGAGAACGTGTGGTTCCTGGTGCATGGCGAGGCCGACCTTCCGCCGCGCGACAAGCGCGACGACAGCAGCAGCGCGACAGGCTGACCGCTCGCGTCATTCGCCCGTGGTGGCGTAGACCGACCCCGCCTCGAGCAGGGAATCCTGCCGGCTGGCATCGCAGACGGCGTAGACGAAGCCCTTGTAGAGACCGAAGCCGCCGGCTTCGCCGTCCTTGTTCATCGCCAGGAAGGCGACCTGCCAGCCCTTGCTGCTCGCCGGCCGCTTGCGCACCACGCGCGCGATCGCCGCCTGGCAGGCTTCCAGCGGCGTGCGCCCCTGCCGCATCAGTTCGACCACGAGGAAGCTGGCGGCGTTGCGGATCATCTCCTCGCCGACGCCGGTCGCGGTGGCCGCGCCGACCTCGTCGTCGACATACAGGCCGTCGCCGATGAGCGGCGAGTCGCCAACGCGGCCATGCATCTTCCACGCCATGCCGCTGGTGGTGCAGGCGCCCGCGAGCCTGCCGTCGGCGCCAAGCGCCAGGATACCGAGGGTGTCGTGGTTCCGCTTGTTGCCCGGCAGCTTGTCGAGTTCGGAATTGGCGCGCGGCTGGTACTCGGAAGTCCGCAGCCACTCGCGCCAGCGCTGCTCCGCTTCCGGCGTGATCAGCCGGTTCCTCGCGAAACCCTGTTCGATCGCGAACTGCTGCGCGCCGCCGCCCACCAGCAGCACGTGCGGCGTCTTCTCCATCACCGCGCGCGCCACCGACACCGGATGCGCGATGTCCTCGATCGCCGCGACGGCCCCGCAGCGGCCGTCGCCGTCCATGATGCTGGCGTCGAGCGCAAGCACGCCATCGCGATCGGGATTGCCGCATCGGCCGACGCTGGCGTTGCACAGGTCGGATTCGGCCCATCGCGCGCCGGCTTCCACTGCGTCCAGCGCGGAGCCTCCGGCCTGCAACTTCCCCCACGCGGCCTGGTTGGCGCCGACGCCGAAGTCCCAGGTGGAAACGATGCGCGGACGAGCCGCGGCGAGCGGCGACTTGCCCGCATCCGCCGCGAACCGCGGGCCGGCGGCGACGCCCGCGGGCAACGCCAGCGCCGCGGCGGACAGGAGGCCGGATTGCAGGAAGCGGCGGCGTTCGTTCATTGAATGTCTCCGTCAGTTCGTCAAACCGTCCGTCGCGCAGGGCGAAACCGGGAGGTCGGCGGGATGCGTGCCCCAACCGTCCACCGGCGGGTTGCCGGTGAGTGCGTACGCGACGGTGCCGCCGTCGCGCAGCGCCGACCAGTCGATCCACGACTGCGGATGCGCGGTACCGTCCACGGCCACGCCGGCGATGTACTGCGGCTTGCGCGCATCGGCACCGGGCGCTTCGAGCACCAGCGTCCTGCCGCCTTCTAGGTCGATCTCCACGCGAGGGAAGCGCGGCGCGTGCAACAGCAGCTGGCCGGTGCCCGGCACCGCCGGGTACATCCCGAGCGCGCCGAACAGGTACCAGGCCGACATCGTGCCGAGGTCGTCGTTGCCGGTGACGCCATCGGGCGCATCGCGGAACAGCGCCTGCGCCGCGCGCACGACCAGGTCGGTCTTCCAGGGCTGGCCGAGCAGCACGTACATCCACGGCGCGTGCAGGTCCGGCTCGTTGTTCGGGTTGTAGCGGTACTGGTTGTAGTAGCTGTACGGCCCGACCACCCAGTTGGCCCGTGCCCCGCCCCGCGGGTCGACGGCGAGGGCGTCGTAGGCGAAGAACGCGTCGAGCCGCGCGCGCGCCGCATCGAGGCCGCCCATCGCCACGACGAGGCCGGGCACGTCGTCCTGCACGAGCCACTGGTATTGCCAGGCCGTGCCCTCGTGGAAGCCCTGGTCGGAGCGTGGGCTGTAGGCGCCGTGCGTGGGCACGAAGAAGCTGCCGTCCTCGATGCGCGGCCTCGGGAAACCCTGGAAATCGAGTGAGGGATCGCGCACGCCGGCATCCCACACGCGCCTCCAGTTGCCGGCGCGCTCGCGCAACGTCGCCGCGGCTGCCGTCTCGCCCAGCCCCGTGGCCATCTGCGACAGCGCGCAATCGGCCAGTGCGTACTCCAGCGTCGCCGAACCACCGTGGTGCTGGTCGGCGTCCATGCCCTTGGATGGGTACGCGCGATCGTAGGGGACGAATCCGTCGGCGATGTACGTGTCGTTGCCGGCGCGGCCCTGCGCGCGCGACATCGCCGGCGGCCGGCCGTTCGCGTTTTGCCACAGCGCGTCCCAGGCTTCGCGCTCGCGCCCTTGCAGCGCGCCGAATCGCCACAGGTCGACCAGCCAGGGCGTGACCGGATCACCGGTCATGACGTTGGTCTCGAAATTCGCGTAACCCCAGCGCGGCAGCCAGCCCATCTGCGCGTGGATGGCGAGCATCGAGCGCGCGATGTCGCG